>CAMTOW010000044.1 GCA_947074245.1 uncultured Bacteroidales bacterium
TGATGTTCTGTCCGATTTTCATTTTCGATTCATCTTCGATCACATCTCGGAAGAGTGCTACCAGTTTTTCCGCTTCATCACGTTCGGCGGGTACCGGAACGTAAAATGCTTCGTTTTCACGTACCGAGAATTAAATTCCGACCAATTCACTCGTACTCGGGTCTAAACCGGTTGTTTCGTTGTCGATTGCGTACAGATTGCTCGATTCAAGCGTATGGATTAAATTGTCCATTTTTGCTTGATTATCAACGGTTTTATATTGTTTTTTCAGCTCTTTTAAGCTCGTCAGAGTCGAATATTTTGGAACGACAGGCTCATCGGTCGAGAATTCTGCAAAGAGAGAGCCCTGAATCGGCTCTTTTTTCACCGGCTTGGGTGCAACTTTCAGAATTCGTTCGGCAAGCTGGCGAAATTCGAGTTTTTCAAAAATCTGAGTGAGTTGATCGGCGTTGATCGGTTCGCGGGTCAATGCGTTCTCATCAAACTCGACGGGAACGTCGGTTTTGATAGTCGCCAAAAATTTCGAATCGAGAATCTGTTGAACGTGGCCCTCCACTTTCGTTTTGAGAGCGCCTTTCAACTTATCGGTATTTTCCAATAAGTTTTCGATTGATCCGAATTCGGCGATCAGTTTTTGAGCCGTCTTCTCACCGACACCCGGGCATCCCGGAATATTGTCGGACGTATCGCCCATCAACCCGAGCATATCGATCACTTGCGACACCCGTTCGATTCCGAATTTCGCTTTCACCTCTTCAATGCCGAGGATATCGAAACCGGCTGACATGGTCTTCGGTCGGAACATAAAGGTATGTTCGTCTACCAATTGTCCGTAGTCTTTATCCGGGGTCATCATGTAAGTCGTATAACCGGCAAGTTCCGCTTTTTTCGCAAGGGTACCGATCACGTCGTCCGCTTCAAAACCGGGAACTTCGATGGTCGGGATATTATAGGCTTTAATGATCTCTTTGATAACAGGCACAGATGCACGGATCACCTCCGGAGTTTCCTCCCGTTGTGCCTTATAAGATTCAAACATCTCATGGCGAAACGTCGGTCCGGCAGGGTCGAAGCAAACTGCGATATGAGTGGGGTTCTCTTTCTTCAAAACCTCCTCAAGGGTATTTACAAAACCAAATACGGCAGAAGTGTTCACACCTTTCGAATTGATACGCGGACTTCTGATAAAGGCATAATAGGCACGATAGATCAGTGCGTATGCGTCCAGGAGAAACAATTTCTTTTCTTCCATGTAATAGCTATTTATGAATGTAGCCCGAATTTCAGGCGAACATTAATTGGTTTCCTATGTTTTCTGATTAGAGGTAAAATTACAACAAAAAGGACTATTATAACCTAATATTGTTATTTTTGCAATACATTATAATTTATATGGATAGATTGTCGCTTATCAAAGAACCCATTCAAAACGAGCTTGAAGAGCAGGTAGAGCTGCTTCGCGATTCATTGAAATCACCCATCCCTCTGATCAATTCGGTCGTTCATTACTTTCTGGAGAAGAAAGGCAAAATGATTCGTCCGATCATGGTGCTTCTTGCCGCAAAACTGACAGGAAACGGACACACATCACTTAATACCCAGCGTGCGGCAGTCGCTCTCGAATTGCTTCACAACGCCAGCCTCATTCATGACGATGTGGTGGACGAAGCTGCCGAGCGCCGCGGACACTCATCCGTAAATGCCGTTTGGGATAATAAGGTAGCCGTTCTGATGGGCGACTTTTTTTTAGCACGATCACTGATCAAATCAACCGAAACCAAATCGCTGGAGATTCAGAGCGTGTTGTCGGAATTGGCATCATCGCTCGCAGAGGGTGAGTTGGAACAGTTGGCAAATGCGCTGGGGCGTGTCTTGAATGAGGAGTCGTATTTCTCGATCATCCGAAACAAAACCGCTTCGCTATTCGTAGCCTGCATGAAGATCGGAGCTTTGTCTGTCAATGCCGATGCAGATTCGATCCGGATCATCTCCGAGTTTGGAGAAAAGTTGGGAATCATCTTCCAGATCCGCGACGATATATTCGATTATTATACCGATCCGGCAATCGGAAAACCAACCGGAAATGATATTCGCGAAGGCAAAGTGACGCTTCCTTTGTTGTATGCGTTGAAGAACGGGAGCGGGGAGGAGCATACCAAGATGATGGAGATGCTCAATCAAGAGGATCTGACCAAAGAGGATATCGAGCGTTTGGTAGCTTATGCCAAAGCCAACGGAGGAATCGAATATGCGCAAGCTACCATGTTACGCTATGCGTACGAAGCAAAAGGGCTTCTGTCGAATTTTCCGGATTCACCTTCCAAAACGTCGTTCTTCGAACTGATCGATTTCATTATCGAGCGAAACAAATAAGCGCTTCCGTCTGTTTTCAGCCGGAACCAATCGGAGAAACTCTGTTTCGCTTCCTTTCGCCAATCGCTACGGAAAGCCGATTTATCCAAACAGCTACGAAGTTACCTGAAATAGAACGGGGCTTGTCGGAATCAATCCGGCAAGCCCCGTTTCCTTTCAGGACATATCTTTATCCGATTAGATGAAGAACTTCGTTTCTTTTTCGAAGATCTCCGTCAAAAGGTTGTTTGCCAAACGGCTCGCGCCCAAACGGAATAATTCTTTGTTCAACCATTCTTCGCCCAATACCTCTTTTACGATGCAGTAGTAAGCTACCGCTTCTTCCGGAGTGACGATACCGCCTGCAGGTTTGAAACCTACTTTACGGCCTGTTTTCTCATGGTAAGCTTTGATCGCTTTACACATCACGTAAGCCGCCTCCAATGTAGCAGCCGGTTCCATCTTACCGGTTGATGTTTTGATGAAATCCGCTTCCGAATACATCGATAGGATAGACGCTTTCATGATGTTGCTCGCTGTTTTCAATGCGCCTGTTTCCAGGATCACTTTCAGATGAGCTTCGCGGCATGACGCTTTACATTCGCTCACTGTTTCGCACATCTCGTCGTATTCTCCCGCAAGGAATTCGCCTACGTTGATTACGATGTCGATTTCGTTGGCACCCGTAGCGACAGCCATCGCCACTTCGGCAACTTTGATTTCCGGGAAAGTCTGTGAAGACGGGAATCCGGCAGCAACCGCTGCGATATTCACACCTGATACTTCCAGATTCATACGAACCACTTCCGCAAAGTTCGGATAAACGCAGATTGCCGCTACGTTTTCCATTTCGGGATGTTCGCTTTCAAAATCGTTCACCCGTTTCGTAAAAGCAGCTACGCGTTCCCGATTGTCGGTCGTGCTCAGAGTTGTCAGGTCGATGATTGAGAAAAGGAATTTGTACACATCTTTCGTGCTGTTTTCCGCCATCTTCTCATCGAGGATCTTTTTTACCTCTTCGCATACTTTGCCATCATTCAGTTCAGTGTCGTACTGCTTCAATACAAGACTGTATTTGTCCGGATTGTCCATAATTTAGTAAAGTTTTTTGTTGGAAATATGTCGTTGTTTATCTCTTTCTGTTTTCTTTTCGATGTTCTTTCGGAACGCCTCCGTCAGGTCGATACCCGTTTGGTTGGCGAGGCACATCAATACCCAAAGCACGTCTGCCATCTCATCTCCGAGGTTTTTCGACAGCTCCTCTTTCTTGAATGACTGGTCGCCGTAGGTACGCGCCATGATACGCGCCAGTTCGCCTACTTCCTCCGTAAGGATCGTCATATTGGTCAGTTCGCTGAAGTAACGCACCCCATAGGTCTTGATCCATTGATCGACCTGATCCTGGGCTTCGCGGATGGTCAGTTGTTCTTTCATTCCTTGTTTTTTGAATCGATAATGATCGTTACGGGGCCGTCGTTCACGAGTTCCACCTGCATATCCGCTCCGAATTCACCGGTTCCGATCGGTTTTCCCAAACCGATCTCCAGCATGCCGATCAGTTTTTCGTAAAGCGGAATCGCCTGTTCGGGTCTGGCCGCGCGGATGTATGCGGGTCTATTCCCTTTGGCCGTAAGGGCGTGTAGCGTAAACTGGCTTACAAGCAGGATTTCCCCTTCTGTATCGAGAACCGAGCGATTCATCACGCCGTTCTCATCGTCGAAGATCCGTAGGTTCAAGATCTTTTTGTGCATCCATTCCAGGTCTTTTTCATCGTCCGCTTCCTCGAAGCCGACCAAGACCATCATCCCTTTTCCGATCGACGATTTCAGGTTTCCACCGATCGATACGGAAGAGCGGATTACTCTTTGTATAACAACTCTCATTTGGTTCTGATTATTATCTCTACAAAATTAATCAATTATTTCGGCTCTTCGGTTGTCAAAGCTTTTTTAAGCATTTCAGCCTTCGCCTTACCGGTCACCGAAGCGATCTCTTCGACCGATGCTTCCCGAATTCGCTTCACGCTTTTAAAATGCTTCAGCAACGCCGTCTTTGTTACTTCGCCGATGCCCTTGATCTCATCCAATGCCGAAGCGACCTGCCGTTTGCTCCGTTTATCTTTATGGAAGGTGATCGCAAAACGGTGTACTTCGTTCTGGATCTGTTCAAGCAATCGGAACAACGGAGTCTGCTGGCGGATCTGTACCACCCGTGCCGGCGATCCGAACAGAAGTTCGGACGTGCGGTGTTTCTTGTCTTTCGCCAATCCCGCGATCGGGATGTTCAGATGAAGTTCGTCTTCCACCACCTGACGGATCATTTCCATCTGGCCTTTTCCGCCGTCGGCGATGATCAAATCGGGTAGGGGAGTGTCCTCTTCGATAGCGCGCGTATAGCGTCGGCGTACGACCTCTTTCATCGAGGCATAATCATCCGGGCCCACTACCGTGCGTATGTTGTATTTCCGATAATCCTTTTTCGACGGCGCCGCCTTTTTGAAGACAACGCATGCCGCCACCGCATCCGATCCCTGTATGTTGGAGTTGTCGAAACATTCGATCTGCATCGGAAGCTTGGGGAGTCCCAGTTCCGTCTGGATCTCTTTCATCAGTCGTACGCTCCGCTGTTCGGGATCCAGCTTCTCCGCCTGTTTCAGTTTGTCGATCCGATACTGATGCAGGTTCTTATCCGACAGGTCGAGCAGGATCTTTTTATCGCCCCGTTGCGGAACGGTAAAGGTGATTCCTTCGATTTGAATATCGGGGATAAACGGAACGATGATCTCGCGGGCGGGACTCTGAAACCGTTCGCGCATCTCGGCGATACCCAGCGCCAGGATATCCTCTTTCGGATCATCCATGCGTTTCCGATATTCGAAGGTATATGACTGGATGATGGCGCCACGGATAATGTGGAAGTAATTGATGTATGCCGAATTCTCTTCTTCGCTGTAGGAATACACATCCACGTTGCTGATCACCGGCTGCACGATCGAGGTTTTCGTACGGTAATTCTCGATCAGACGATATTTATGTTTCACCACTTCCGCCTCCTCGAACTTCATTTTCGCCGCCAGTTCCATCATCTCCTTGTGCAGGTAGTCGGTCACCTCCGAGGTGTGTCCGCGCAAAATCTGTTTGATCTGTTGGATGTCGCGCGCATATTCCGTTTCGTCCTCATATCCCTGACAGGGCCCTTTGCAGTTCTTGATGTGGTATTGCAGACACACCTTGTATTTACCCGAACGCACCTGCTCGGGGGCCAGGTTGAGCTTGCAGGTCCTCACCTTATAGATCTGACGGAACAGTTCGAGCAACGCCGATACGATCTTCACGTTCGTATAAGGGCCGAAGTAAAACGATCCGTCGCGTACCACCTTGCGCGTCATGAATACGCGCGGAAACGGTTCGTTCTTGATGCAGATCCACGGATAGGTCTTATCGTCTTTCAGCAATACATTGTAGCGGGGCTGATGCGCTTTGATCATATAGTTCTCCAACTTCAGAGCATCCTCTTCCGAATTTACCACGATGTATTTCACGTCATGGATCAGTCGAACCAGACGGTTCGTTCGGTTCGAATCGTGCACTTTATTGAAGTACGAACTCACGCGTCGCTTCAGGTTCTTGGCTTTTCCGATGTAGATGATTTCTCCGTCCTTGTCGAAATACTGATATACGCCCGGCGTATCGGGCATAATAGAGATAACCGATTTCAGATGATCGAGGCGGGGATTGTTGATTTTAGCCACAGCGTTTAGAGTTTATGATAGGGTACAGAAAAGGTGAAAAACGAACGATGCATTTACCGGTTGGCCGTCATCCTTCATTCTTCACCTTTCAGAGTTTCGGCTCTGTGCCGTATTAATATTTGATCAGCGATTCGATCTCGATATCCTCAGGGAATAGCGAGCGTCCGTTCAGATCTTCCAGTTCAACGATGAAGTTGATGTAGATCTTTTTCACGCCGAATCGTTTTACCAGTTCGTAAGCGGCACGCATCGTACCTCCTGTTGCCAAAAGGTCGTCGTGGATCAAAACCACGTCGTCTTCGCTCAGCGCATCTTTATGGATTTCGATCGTGTCTACGCCGTATTCTTTCTGGTAACTTTCCTGATAGGTCTCAGCAGGCAGCTTGCCCGGTTTTCGTAAAGTAACAAAGCCGGCGCCCAGATTGTTTGCCATCACCGGGCCGAGAATGAATCCGCGCGATTCGATTCCTACCACTTTCGTGATCCCTTTGTTCTTACACATATCGGTCATTTTATCCGAAAGATCCTTCAGACATTTCGGATCTTTGAATGCTGTGGTCAGATCTCTAAACTGGATCCCTTTCTGAGGGAAGTCTTCCACTACACGGATTTTCTCTTTGATTGATTCGATACCCATAATTTTGTTGTTCTATCGTTTTAATAGCGAATCGCCCGTTGCTGAAGTGATACTTCCGATTGTTCCACGTGGAACAATCCGGTGCGATTCTCTTATTTTTAATTGAATGTTCCACGTGGAACATTCGAAAGTGATACTTTAGGTTTTCTGCTCGTATCGGCATCAGAGCCACATGGAGCAGGGGTGGAGTCGGTTTTCGAAGCGAACTTTCAACCCGAACTCCCGGTTTGGATTAGAAGCGTATCTGCAACCTTTCTGTGAAAAGGTTCGCGGCTTAGCGTCCTAACAAAACTAATAAAATATTTATATCGCTCGGCGAAATGCCGGGAATTCGTGATGCTTGTCCGATCGTTTGCGGATTGATCCGAGCGAGTTTCTGACGCGCTTCGGTCGAAAGCGAACGGATCGAATCGTAATCGAATTTCCCTTCGATCTGGATGTTTTCCAATCGGGTGATCTTATCGGCGATCATCTTCTCCCGATCAATGTATCCTTCGTATTTCATCAGGATCTCGGCTGCCTCTACGATCTCTTCCTTTCGGTTCGGGATCTTGTCGATCTCGCGTTGAAGAGCGGGAACGAACGAAGCGATCTGCCAAAGGTTGAGTTGCGGACGCACGACCAGATTATAGAGTTTCGCGCCCTCGCGCATCGGCGCGGTTTCAAACTGAGCCAACGCTTCGTTTACCGCCGAAGGCTTCACCGGATATTCCCGGCAGAACGTAACCAGTCGGTCGCGATGTTCTTTCTTCTCCTGCAACAGGTCGAAGCGATGTTGCGAAGCAAGGCCCAAACGATAGGCTTTTTCCGTCAACCGCATATCCGCGTCATCCTGGCGGAGCAGAATCCGGTATTCGGCGCGGGACGTAAACATACGGTACGGCTCGTCGACTCCTTTGGTCACCAGGTCGTCGATCAACACCCCGATGTAGGCTTCATCCCGTCCGAGCACGAACGGCTCTTTCCCGACAATCTTCAGGTGGGCGTTGATCCCCGCCATCAGTCCTTGTCCGCCCGCTTCTTCATACCCGGTGGTTCCGTTGATCTGGCCGGCGAAATAAAGACCCTCGATCGCCTTCGTTTCGAGCGTATGGCGCAACTGAGTCGGATCGAAATAATCGTATTCGATGGCATAGCCCGGACGGTAGATCTTCACGTCGCGCAATGCCGGAATCTTCTTCAACGCTTCCAGCTGGATGTCGAGCGGGAGCGAGGAGGAGAATCCGTTCAGGTAATACTCCTGTGTCGTTTCACCTTCCGGTTCGAGAAACAGCTGATGGCGCGTCTTGTCGGGGAAGGTTACGATCTTGGTCTCGATACTCGGGCAATAGCGCGGTCCGATGCTTTGGATCTGTCCGTTGTAAAGCGGCGAATCGGGCAGCCCCCGGCGGAGCACCTCGTGCACCTCTTCGTTGGTATAGATCATCCAGCAGGCGCGCTGTTTCAGCATCGGCGTTTCGTAGTCCAGGTAAGAGAACTTGTGGAAGTCGTTATCTCCCTCGTGCGCTTCCGCCAACGAGAAGTCCACGCTGCGTCCGTCGATGCGAACGGGTGTCCCCGTCTTCATACGTCCCACGACGATTCCCGCTTCCTTCAACTGATCCGACAATCCGTAGGATGCCGGTTCGGCGATACGTCCGCCGGGCAGCTGCGTGCGCCCGATGTGCATCAGTCCGTTCATGAAGGTACCCGAAGTAAGCACTACGGCCTTGGCGCGAAACTCAACGCCCATTCCGGTGATCAGTCCCGTTACCTTCCCGTCTTCCAGGATCAGTTGTTGCACGGTGTCCTGCCATACTTCCAGATTGGGAGTCTCGTCGATGATCCCTCGCCAGGTGTCGATGAACTTGGCACGGTCGGCCTGCGAGCGCGGGCTCCACATCGCCGGACCTTTCGATCGGTTCAACATTCTGAACTGAATCGCCGTCTTGTCGCTCACGACCCCCATGTGGCCGCCGAGCGCATCGATTTCACGCACAATCTGACCTTTGGCGATACCGCCCACGGCAGGATTGCAACTCATCTGACCGATCTTGTTCATGTCCATCGTGATCAGGCAAGTCTTCGATCCCAGATTGGCGGCCGCACACGCAGCTTCACAACCTGCATGACCTGCACCCACCACAATTACATCGTATATAAAATCCATTCGATATTTATCTTCTTAATTTCCAAACTGCAAAGATACAATAAGTTTCGGGTAGCTGTTTTAATTAGTTCAAAAATGGTCTTTAAGAGCATGACGGAGTGTTAATTGCAACCGATCTCATTCGCTTTTTAACGACGGCAACCGATCGGATTTCGATTTGCCGCGTGATGTTTTTCGATCGGTTGCCTGAGTAGATTCCATTTAAAGGAGAGATAACGCCCATTTACACGGGTGTGAATAAGCATTTTCACGCCGATGAACGTCCGTTTTTACGCGTGTGAATTGCCTTTATTCAGGCATCGGTTTCAGTCGCCTTAATCGTGTTTTTCGATTGGGGCAGGATCTGAACGGGAAAGCGGATTTCGAAGAACGTAGGCAAACAGGCGAGAGAGTCGAATAAAAAAGATCCCGCCGATCCGATCGGTATCGGAGCAGCGGGATCATTCGGGTTCGTTGTGCCGGATTCGAGTTCCGGCTATCGAGATATCAGACGTTCTTTGTGTGTGGGGATCGCTTGCCCGTTGTCGGGAAGCATCCGGATCATCGGGGCTTGAGGTCTCGATGACTCAACGCGTAGCGTATCGTTTATTTGCCGATCAGCGCGAGCGCTTTGTTTTCGTTGTCGATCATGTTGGCGCGTTGTTCGGGGCTTTGATCGTCCACTCCGCACAGATGCAGGATGCCGTGGATGATGACGCGGTCGAGTTCGCGGTCGAACGGTTCGCCGTATTGATCGGCATTGCTTTTGACCGTATCGACGCTGACGAAGATGTCGCCTCCGATCTTATCACCCTCGGTATAGTCGAACGTGATGATGTCGGTATAATAATCGTGTTGCAGATACTGATTGTTCACTTCGAGTATCTTCTCGTCGCTGCAGAAGATATAGGATACGTCGCCTACTTTCTTTCCGAATCCGGAAGCAACCTGTTTGATCCACTCTTTCGTTTCGGTCTTCTTGAAAGAAGGCATATCGATACCTTCGGCATAAAAATTGATAGACATATCCGTAAGCGTAAATGGTGTAGAACCCAAAGTTAGGCAAAAACGAGATAGGCGGCGAAAAAGGCGGCGATAATTAAAACAAGATCGG
>CAMTOW010000045.1 GCA_947074245.1 uncultured Bacteroidales bacterium
TCCGTGATAACAAAATCGAAAAAATCACTGCGGTGAAGCCGGACGATGTACCGATGAAAGTAAACGAGGAAGATTATGCCGATGGGGACTTGCCAACAGGAGTTTCCGAAAACATTCAGACGCAGAAAGAAGCGTTGATCTGGAACAACAAACAAGACGTATCGGTAGTTGACGCGAAATCGACAATCGAATTGTATGATATCTCTGGGCAATTGGTAGCGACTTATCAACCGAACGGAGCGCTGACATCATTCAATTTGCCTTCAAAAGGAGTTTATATCGTAAAAACAGGTAAACATACCGCGAAAGTTGTTTGGTAAATCAATAATAAGCAAACGAGGAATCCGGTTCGAGACGGATTCCTCGTTTAAATTCTGAAGAATCAAATACCGGTTCACAAAGAGCATCGGAAGGAATCTTTCTCCACAAGACCTTGCTCACCACCAATCCATTAAAAACATTCGACATATCTATAATTCATTGCATTCGTAAAGGAATTTAATCTTGTATCTGTACTTATGAAGAAAAATCTACTTTTAGCATCGGCATTGCTCGTGTCTGGAGCTGCTATGTCTCAAACCGTAAATTATGCATTAGAAAATAACGGAAGCGGAAGTGTGAAAACTGCTGTGATTCGTGAATTGGACCAGGCCTCGGCGATAACTTGTCAACTTTGGGTGAAACCAACGCTATGGACAAGCGGAGTGGTTCTGATGGGTCAGGATAATTTGGCTCTGGAATGTGGTCCGTCGGGCGCTTTGGTAGTTCGTTCGGGATCGACGTCTGCAATCACTTCTACTTCGGTTAGTTTGAATACATGGACCCAAATAACGGTCGTAATCGACAATGGGACCGTGAAGGTGTTCTTCAACGGAATTGAAAAGGAAGTATCCGGTTCATTGGCATATAATCTGCCCGCTACAGATTCGGGATCGTTCGTGATATCGGATAAGTTCTCCGGACTGATCGATGAGGTCAGAATCTGGGATACGGCATTGGATGCGGCGGATTTCTTCTGGTATAATACAATCAACAAATACAATCCGAATTATGAGAATCTGATCGCTTATTGGAAATGCGATCAGGAGCAATGTGACAACCTGGTAGATTATAAATTCAACTACCATGGAGCGTTCGACCGCGTGTCGCGAGTGGCTGTAACCGATAATGATAAATTCAAATATCGCATTGTTTCGGGATACGTTCCGTCTATCATGCGATTCATCGACCGTCCGAACATCGACAGAGATATGTTCTTGATGACCAACGATGCGATCTTATTGAGCGCGAAGGTACAGGACGACGGATCGATCTTCCCCGAATATCCGGACAACGGAGGGGTAGGAACCAAGGTAGGACATATCGCCGAATTTGCCGGACGAAAAGGTGTAATCGATTTCAAGGGTGCAGGCAGTCAGCTGTTTTGTGAAGACGGACGTGCTCCGTTCGATCCGACTTCGTCTTTAGGATACGGTATACCGAACACGGCTTCGTTCTCTACCTGGATCTACATCGACAAATGGGAAGAAGGTGCTGAGATCTTGTCGAAGTATCAGGATGAAGATAATTGTATGGTGATTCGTCTGGGTAGCGAATCGGCGAAGGAGTTGATCGTAGACTTATGCGGAACGGTAGCGACTCTTCCGGGGAAAATTGAAACCGGAAAATGGCATTATCTCGGTGTTTATTTCAAACCGGTGAAAGGTGAATTGAACGGGCGTACGTTCAATCCATTGACAATCAGTATCGACTATACGCTTTACGGACGTCTGGGTGCGAACAAAGATGTTGTATTGAGCGGAAAGAATATGACCATCAGCCAGGTCCCTCTATTGGCTGAAACTCCGATCTATATCGGAAAGAATTTCTCCGGTAAAATGGATAATATCATGTTCTGGGGAAGCGACCGAACTGGCAATGCGCAGTCGGATGCGGAAAACGAATATGAATTGAACGCAGGCAACTGGAATAACATCTTCCTAAACGCGTATTGGAAAGGGGATGATGCAGAAAATCCGGGTAAAGATTATCAATCGTATAAATCGGTTATCGAATATATCAAAGGATATTATGCGGGGCATCGCGGAATGAAAGTCCGTATGGGAATCATCTATCCGAATGGCGAAGGCTGGAGAAACGTATTGAATCAGAAGGAAAACGTAGATCGTTTGGTAGCCGATTCAAAAGAGATCTTGAAGCATTGCGACGGACTCGATGTGGATTTGGAATGGCATAACTATGGCGTATTCAATCCGGTGGCTCATCGTCTGGCTGACGAAGTGATGGAAGGCAATCGCGACGAAAAGATATTTACGATCTCACAGCATGAATATTCGTATACGCTCGATAAGAACCTGATCCCGAAAACGGATTATTTTACGATGCAGATGTACGGACCGCAGGCTTTCTCATACGATTACGGTTGGTATGAAAATGCATATCAGAAATTTATCGACTATGGATATCCGGAAGACAAACTCCTGCTTTCTTATGGCGTATTGCTTGTGAACAATGGCGAGGAGGGATATAAGGATCTTTATGAGAAATACGGATACAACGACGACAATTTCGATCCGAATCTGAATATCTGGAATTGCAACGGAGTGACCAAATACTTCAACGGAGTGAACCAGACGAAACGCAAACAGGAGTTTTTGATCGATAAAAACTGTCTTGGAACCATGTATTTCGATATGGCGAATGATGTGAAAGTAAGCGATTATAAGAGTTTGATCAGAGCGCAGAACGATGTGATCGCAGCCAACGTAGATACGTTGATTACGCCTGTCGATATGGGACCGTCTGGAATCATTTCCGGTTCGGTATCGAAAGAGCCATTCTCGTTTTATCCGAATCCGGCCAAAGATTATGTGGTGATCGATCTTCCATCTGCCGAAGCGAACCAGAATGTGTTATGCGAGATCTATTCACTCGAAGGGGTGTTGATGCATCGCGAAACGGTAAGAAATGCCGGCGATAAGCTCTCTTTGATGAATCTTTCGCAAGGAGTATACCTGTTGAAAGTTTCGTCGGATAACCAGACTTACACCGGAAAACTAAAGATCAATTAATATAGAGATGATGAATTCAAAATACGGAATGCGTTTTAGTGCACTGCTGCTATTTTTATGTAGCACATTGGGTGCATTCGCACAAATCATAATAAAAGGTACCGTAAAAGGGGAAGACAATTGGGGCTTACCCGGTGCCAACGTCTTGGTGAAAGGTTCTGCCGGAGGTACGACAACCGATTATGACGGGAATTATTCGATTTCTGTCCCTTCCGAAAAGTCAGTTCTGATATTTTCTTATATCGGAATGGAAAGTAAGGAGATCACCGTAGGAGATAAGAAGCAGATCAACGTTACGCTCAAAGATAATAGCGAGTTGCTAGATGAGGTAGTCGTAGTAGGTTACGGAACGATGAAGAAAAGCGATTTGACGGGAGCCGTTGGGTCTTATCGTCCCAATGAGCGGGATGCCGGCAAGATGGCTTCGATCGATAATATGCTTCAAGGGAAGATCGCCGGTATGACGGTAGGTTCGTCGAGCGATGCACCCGGTGCGGCTTCATCCGTGACGATTCGTGGAGCAAACTCGCTTCGAGGCGACAATCAGCCGCTTTATGTAATCGATAATATTCCTCAGGCATCTACCGGAGAATTCGCGAGTATGGGGGATAACAGTAACTTCTCTGTTGCTACGAATGCCCTTAGTTCTCTTAATCCGGCGGATATCGAAAGTATCGAGGTCTTGAAAGACGCTTCGGCTACGGCGATTTACGGATCGCGCGGAGCGAACGGGGTGATCTTGATCACAACGAAAAAAGGAAAAAGCGGAAAACCGACCGTCGGGGTTTCGGTAAACTATAACATCTCGAAGGCAAGTAATTTGCTGAATATGATGAATCTGAAAGAACATGCCGAATATCTGATGATTCGCTCGGGTGGTTATATGAAAGATGATAACGGCAACTGGAATCTTCATAAATACAATGAGGAAACTCAGCAGATGGAATGGAATACATTGTTCCAATACTATGTGCAGGGTAAGGATGTTTATCGTAAAAACGGTCTTGATTCGGGTCTGGATGAACAATGGACCAAACTGAATCCGATCGATTGGCAGAAAGAGGTATACAGCACGGCATTAGCTCAAAACTATGTGGTGACGCTTACCGGCGGAAACGATAATGTCACTTATTTCTCTTCCGCTTCCTTCAAGGATATGCAGGGATTGGTGAAAGGAACGGGTCTAAAACAAGGCGACTTCCGTTTGAACCTCAATACGATTTTGTCGAAAAGCGTAACCTTGAACGTTTCATTGAACGGATCGATCAAACGAAATGAGATGATGGCCGGCGGAAATACGGTCGGTGGAGCTACCGGAGCGATTTCGAATGTGGCGCTTTCAAGTTCGCCGTATGTTCGCTCTCAGGAAGAGTTGGATAAAATTCCGAATATCGCCGATCGCGCAACGGTATGGACTTGGGTCGACGAGTATGACGATATCACATCCGAGAAATCGGTTCGCGGATCACTGGATCTGAAATGGAACATCATTTCCGGATTGTCGTATAACCTGCGCGCCGGGGGGAATATCGCTATTCAGGATCGCGACCGCTGGTATGGCATTCAGCTTTACGAAGGGGCGATGCAGAACGGATATCTGACTACATCCGAATTCAACCGAAGCAACTACTCGGTAGAAAACGTATTTCAATACTTGAAAGAGATTAAAAATATCGTCGATATCAATGCGACGGCGGGTGTTACTTACGATGCTTATACGTCGTTGAACTCCGTAATGGTGGGGAACAACTTCCAGGTTTACAACCTACGTACGAAAGGAATGAACTTGGCGGGAAATACCGAAGTGAAACAGCCTATCCAACGTGATTATCAGTTGCTTTCAGCTTTGGCTCGTTTGAACCTGTCGTTCTTGTCTGGCCGCTACTTGCTGACATCTTCGTTAAGAGCGGACGGTTCGAGCAAATTCGTGAAAGGAAACCGATGGGCATACTTCCCGGCAGTAACCGGAGCATGGCGTTTGGAGCAGGAAGAGTTCCTAAAACCGGTAGATTGGTTGAATCAGTTGAAAGTTCGTGTCGGATACGGACAGACCGGAGCCCAATCGATCGATCCATACAGCACATTCTCAAGCTACTCATCCGACGGTGCGTCTTCTTCATCTTCCGACGGAACAAAACTGATCGGTTTGTTGGTGGATAAGATGGCTAACGAGGGATTGAAATGGGAACGTACTTCATCCTATAACATCGGTATTGACTTCGCCGCTTTCAAAGATCGTTTGGGAATGAACATCGATATCTATTCGAAAACGACGAAAGACCTTTTGATTTCGAGAGACCTTCCTCCTTCAACAGGATATGAAAGCATCATTATCAATCAAGGTAGCTTAAGAAACAAAGGGGTTGAGATTACGCTTCGCGGTGATGTGATCCGTACGCGTAATTTCACATGGAACCTATCCGGAAACATATCGTTCAACAATCCGAAAATCATGGACTTCGGTTTGCCTGAAAGTGATTGGGGATCCGACCGCTGGAAAGCATACAACGGAGCTTCTTTAGGAAACCATTTCGGTTGGGGTAATATCTTCGTTGCAGGAAAAGCTCCCGGACTATTCTACGGTTATAAGACCGACGGAATCATTCAGGAAGGCGATTCGTACCTGACCGACATTAAGAAAACGATCGGTACGCTGGCGCCGGGAGAGTTGAAATTTGTCGATCGAAACGGCGACGGTGTCATTGACGATAACGATAAGATGATTCTGGGTAATCCGAATCCGGACTTTACATACGGTATTCAGACTACGTTCACATACAAAGACATTTTGCTTTCTGCTACGTTCAATGGAGTTCATGGAAATCAGATCTTGAATGCGAACGCACGTTACACATCGATTCCGTCACAATCTACCAACATGATTCTTTCGGAATCATATCAGAACATGTGGCGTCCGGAAAACCCGTGGACCGATGCTATGGCTAGCAATCAAATGCCGTCTGCGACATCCAATACGCCGAAAGTGGTTTTCGATAAATACATCGAAAATGGAAGCTTTTTCCGCTGTTCGGACATCACGCTGAGCTACAGTCTTCCGAAAAACATGATTCGTAAAATCGGATTTACAGGACTTAGCGTTTACGGATCGGTAAAGAATCCGTTCGTTATCACAAAATACAGCGGTTATGATCCGGAAGTGAACTCTTTCGCTTTTGACGGAACTCGCCCCGGAATCGATATGAGTTCTTATCCTCGTACTCGTTCTTATATTTTTGGCTTGAATGCAACTTTTTGATCTGAATGATTATGAAAAAAATAAATCTGATATACTTATTCCTGTTTGCATTGCTGACGACAGGATGTCTGGATGAAACTCCCGAATATACCGTAAACTCTAAAGTGGTTTACGAAAATGAGGTCTCTGCCCAGATGGCGCTTACGGGCATCTATGGCTTGATGGCGACCCAGGGTGGTTTCGCTCAGCTTATTCCCGAGATAAATACCGAATCATCCGGTTTGTGTTGGACCTCTTTCAATCCGTCTGACAATCGCTGCCAATATACCAACGGGCTTATCCCGGTTGCCAACGAGTTCAACGATCTCGTATGGACAGCGATGTATAAGGCGATCGCCAACTGCAATATCTTTATCGAAGGTTGCGAGGATGGCGGCAAGTGGTCGACGAAAGCGAATATGATTGCGCAGGCGAAATTCTTAAGAGCCGTATGTTACTACAACCTATTGAGTTTTTATGGAAGTGTGCCGCTACGTTTGACGCCTCCTTCCAAGGAAACGATCGAAATGCCGAGAGCAAGTCGCCAGGAGATCATTGAGCAGATCACGAAAGACTGGAATGAAGCTTCGGAAAACTTGTCGGGGCAGTCAACCGAAGGAAATGGAATTCCGACTGCGCCGTCGAAACATGCGGCTTTTGCTTATCTGGCAAAACTGAATTGGTTGCTTGGATCTCACGCTTGGGCATACGAGCAGGGCGACGAATGGGCTACTTCTGTGTTGAAGATAGACTGGCCGGAAATGGAGTCGAGCCAGAGTTACTTTGCTGAGGCTAAGAAATATGGAGATATGGTTCTCGCCGAAAGTAATTTTGATTTGGAACCGAATATCAACACATTGTTTGGAGGGAAACGTGTTACGTTCTCGAAAGAATTTGTGTTTACGATCAATACGACCGGAAATACAACCGAGAATATCGGGTACAACTCTCTTCACTGGACATTCTCTCCGCAGAATTGCTCGCCGGGCGAAACTTGGGGAAGATCACAGCCCAACAAGTCATTCTACGACTGGGCACACGGAACTTATAAGGACGATGCCCGTCTGAAGACTACGTTTATGTCGTCTTGGGTAAAATATGTCAACAAAGCTCCGTCTCAGGATACGGTTTATTCGTATCCGATCGTGACAAAAGTGATGAATGATACGGTATGGAAAGATACGGTTATCCGCGGTAAACCGGTGAAAATACCGGTAATCACTCAGGTGCAGCGAATCGTAGATTACATTAAATATGAGCTGTATGAAGATCCGTGCAATCCGTTGTTTGACGTTGAACGAGACTCTCTTCTGATCGATGCATTTGCCCAAACCAAAGGGGGGAATGACTGGAATATCAACGACTGGCCATACTTCAGCAAGTATCTGACGAATGATTGCAGCGGTCGATATGCCAACAACAATCTATACATCTATCGCTTTGCGGATTTCCTTCTGCTGATGGCGGATGTTGAAAATGAACTGGGTAATCAGGGTAAAGCGATGGAATTGGCAAATCGTGTATTGACACGTGCCAGAAACTCTTCCTCTCCTGCCAGCGATTATCCGAAAAACTGGACGGCGATGTCACAGGATGAATTGAGAGAGAAAGTATTCCATGAGCGCCTGTTCGAACTTGCTGCCGAATATGATATGTTCAACGATACGCGTCGCCGCGGTATCGCATGGCGTAAGAAGTTGCTTGAACGCAACAACAACCATCATACGACGAAGGCTTGTTACGAATACGGTTTGAAGAATAACTATACGGCGCCTTGGCGTGAATATAATTATCCGAACGATGGAAAAGAAGGTTGGGACGAATACTTGAAACGAAATCAGCTATTGCCGATCCCTCAAAAAGAATCCAGTACGAATGATATGATTACTACTTTTGATCAGAACTACGGATATTGATGTCTTGAGAATAAGAGTGAAGATTAATCGCAATGTTTAGTTCTTCACTCTTATTTTACTTAGATCTCTTTCGACCCCGAATCATCGTGTTCGGTCGAAGGCGGCATACAAAAAATAATTGAAATGAAAATAAAGAGAATTGCGTTCGGAAAAAATACGCTTCTGCTCCTGACGTGTGTCTGTATGCTGTTTTCCTGTACGAAGAAGAACACGCTTCCGCACGCTGACAATATCCTGTTTATCCTGGTCGACGACCATGCCCTCAACATGTTGAGCAGTTACGGGGGAGCGCATATATCCACTCCGAATATCGACCGGATTGCTGAAAACGGATATCGGTTCGTGAATAGTTTCGTCGCGAATGCTTCTGCCAAACCCTCACTATCCACACTTCTTACCGGTAAACACAGTCATGCCCACGGTGTGATCGACAATACCATATCCTCCATTCCGAATAATCAGAACGTTCTTCCCGAATTATTGCGGGAGTCGGGTTATAAGACTGCGTTGATTGGGCGTTGGCCGTTTGATAATGCCCCGGTTGGGTTCGATGAGTGGGATATCATGAAGGGTGATGGCGATTATTATCAGCCGGATTTTACCGATCAGAACAATCAGACGATACGTCACGAAGGATATTCAACCAATATCATTACAGACCTGACGATCCGATGGTTGGAAGAGAATAAATCGAAAGATGCTCCTTTCTTTCTGATGACCCATCATAAGGCTGCCGACCGGAACAGAATGCCGGACATCGATCATCTGGATCTTTTCGAAAATATGGAATTCCCGGTTCCCGACAATTTTAATGATCCTTATGTGGAGCGTTTGGGTGCTTCTTCTCAAGAGATATCGATCGATCGGTATCTTGATTTGGTTTTTGATCTGAAGTTGAGAAATCGCAATGGTTCAGGAATTCTTTCGGATGAATACCACCGTGGTATGGAGCGGTTGTCTTCTGAGCAGAAATCCCATTGGGATCGCTTTTATGATGAGGTCTGTTCTGAATTCGATTCCGAGATGACGAATCAGGATACCCGTTATTGGAAATATCAGCGTTTCATGCGCGATTATGCTAAAACCCTCTATTCTCTTGATCAGAATGTAGGGCGCATACTCGACTATCTCAAAGAATCGGGATTGGATAAGAATACGACGGTTATTTATACCTCCCTACATGGCGTTTTTACAGGACAGCATGGCTGGTTCTCCAATGGGTTCATGTATGAGGAATCCATGAAGACTCCGTTATTGATTCGGTTTTCATCCGGCACCGCGCGAAAGAAGACCGAGATACGTCAGATGGTTCAGAACATTGATTTCGCCCCGACGATATTAGACCTGTTGGATATGGATATACCGTCTGATATGCAGGGGAAATCTTTTCTAAGTGCATTCCGGGATTCCGATGCGGGAGATACTTCCGAAAAGACGTTATATTATCATTACTATGAATATCCATCATTGGAGATGATCCGTCGCCACTGTGGGATTCGTACTCCTCGCTATAAGCTAATCCATTTCTACAACGATATTGATTATTGGGAACTGTATGATCTCGAAAAAGATCCTTCGGAGATGACCAATTTGATAGACGATGCTGAGAAACGGACGCTTGTGGACGAATTAAAACAAGAAATGAATAAAATGCAGGAATTATATAAAGACCCGATTCGGGTCAGAATAAATGTAGTTTTCAACACCCTCTTTTAATATACCTCCGTACCCGA
>CAMTOW010000046.1 GCA_947074245.1 uncultured Bacteroidales bacterium
ATCACCACACCATGTTTGAAATGCTTGGTAACTGGTCGTTTGGCGATTATTTCAAAAAAGAAGCGATCGACTGGGCATGGGAATACCTGGTTGACGTACTTAAACTAAACCCCGACAGACTTTACGCGACCGTATTCGAAGGATACGCGCCGGAGGGTCTTGAACGTGATAACGAAGCTGCCGGCTACTGGCTGAAGCACCTTCCGGAAGACCACATCATCAATGGTAACCGCAAAGATAACTTTTGGGAAATGGGCGATACGGGTCCGTGCGGTCCGTGCTCTGAAGTTCACATCGACCTTCGTTCCGAAGAAGAACGCGCTCAGGTAAGCGGTCGTTCTCTCGTAAACGAAAGCCATCCTCAGGTTATCGAGATCTGGAACCTCGTGTTCATGCAATACAATCGCAAAGCCGACGGTTCGTTAGGTAGCCTTCCTGCCAAAGTAATCGATACCGGTATGGGATTCGAGCGCCTGTGTATGGCGATTCAGGGAAAAATCTCTAACTACGATACCGACGTGTTCCAGCCGATCATCCGCGTGATCGCAGAACTTTCGGGTAAAAAATATGGCGAAAACGAACAGGATGACATCGCGATGCGTGTAATCGCCGACCACATCCGTACGATCGCATTCTCAATCACCGACGGTCAGCTTCCGTCAAACGCCAAAGCGGGTTACGTGATCCGTCGAATCCTGCGCCGTGCCGTTCGTTATGGCTACACATATCTTGGCCAGCACCAGGCGTTCATGCACAAACTCATCCCGGTTCTGATCGAAACGATGGGCGATGCATATCCTGAACTACAGGCTCAGAAAGACTTGATTACGAAAGTGATCAAAGAAGAGGAAGAGTCGTTCCTTCGCACATTGGAAACCGGTATCAAGATGCTGGACAAAGTGATGGCGGAAACCAAAGCTGAAAACAAAACCGTTGTAGACGGCAAAGTAGCGTTCGTATTGTACGACACATACGGATTCCCGCTTGACTTGACCGAACTGATTCTGCGCGAAAACAACCTGACGGTAGATATCGAAGGGTTCAACCGCAACATGCAGGAGCAGAAAGAGCGCGCGCGTAATGCGGCAGCGATCGAAACGGGCGACTGGATCACCGTGAAAGAGGGTTCTCCCGAATTCGTGGGATACGATTGCACCGAATGCGAAGCAAGCATCCTGCGCTACCGTCAGATCAAACAGAAAAATCAGACCCTTTATCAGATCGTTCTTGACAAAACGCCTTTCTATGCTGAAAGCGGAGGTCAGGTAGGCGACACCGGCGTATTGGTTGCCGGCGATAAAGCGATCAACATCATCAATACCAAAAAAGAAAACAACCTTTCGGTACATATCGCAACGGAACTTCCGGAAGACGTAACCGCTGTTTTCATGGCGATCATCAATACGGGCGCGCGTCAGGCTACCGCTTGCAACCACTCGGCTACTCACTTGCTGCATTCCGCACTACGTGAGGTATTGGGCTCGCACGTAGAGCAGAAAGGTTCGTTCGTATCTCCTGAATCGTTGCGTTTCGACTTTTCTCACTTCCAGAAAGTGTCTGAAGAGGAACTTCGTGAAGTAGAGCGCATCGCCAACCGCAAAGTTCGCGAAAACGCAATGCTCGAAGAGTATCGTGCGATTCCGATCGCCGAAGCGCGCGAAATGGGTGCGATGGCTTTATTCGGTGAAAAATACGGAGAGGAAGTTCGCGTGATTCGTTTCGGCGAGTCGGTTGAGCTTTGTGGAGGTACCCACGTATCGGCTACCGGTAGCATCGGTATGATCCGCATCGTGAGCGAGAGCTCGGTAGCGGCAGGTATCCGTCGTATCGAAGCCGTTACGGCCGAAAAAGCGGAAGAACTGGTTGATCTGCAGCAGGATCTTTTGAAAGAGATCAAAGGCTTGTTCAACAATGTGCCGAATCTTTCGGGAGCGATCCGCAAACTGATCGAAGAAGATGCCGAACTGAAAAAACAGATCGAAGAGTTCGCCAAAGAAAAACAGGCTGAGATGAAAGACGCGTTGTTGAAAAACGCTCAGATCATCAACGGAATCACCGTGATCCGCCTGACTGCCGAAGTACCTGCGGATGCGGTTAAAAACATCGCGTTCCAACTTCGCGGACAGGTAGCCGAAAAACTGTTCTTCGTAGCCGGAACTCAGGAAAACGGCAAACCGCTTCTTACCATCATGATGAGTGACGATATGGTTGCTGCCGGGCTTAACGCCGGACAGATGGTACGCGAAGCTGCCAAACTGATCCAAGGCGGAGGCGGCGGACAAGCGCATTTCGCACAGGCCGGCGGTAAAAACGTCGACGGACTGTCGGCTGCTGTCGATAAAGTGATGGAACTGGCAAAACTATAAACCGTCGGAGCTTCGCTCCTTTGCGTTTGAAATAAAATAAAATCCTGCAACGGGTCGTTCAGACCGGTTGCAGGATTTTTTTATGCCTTCATGGAATGAATCTTTTTATTCATTTGCGCTTTCTGGCATCCATTGCTCGGACGTATGAAGGATGAATATTATTTCATCAAATACGGATAAAGCGGTTTCCCTTCATCATCTACGTCCACCCAATTGGTCAGGTTCACGTTCGAGTAGTTCACCTGGTCGGGATCGAGAATCACTTCATACGCATACGAATTCCCGGCTTTGAATCCGCCCGGATAAACCGGTATCTTACAATAGAAGGTAGAATAGTTATTCACGGCATCAACTTCCGCCACGATCGTCACCTTGAGCGAATCGCTTGATTGAAGCGGAACCATGATCACCTGAGCCATCGTTTTATTGATGTGCATATCGATATATTGTTCGGAAATAGTCGTAGCGGGAGGAATCACTCCGGTAAACATATCCAGCTTATTCCCGGTTTGAGATGGTGTAACCTGTACCGATTGCACCGTACCCAGGTAAATATTATTGCCGGCCACGACATTCAATACGATCTGCGAACAACAATGCACGAATGTCAACGGCACGTTAACGATCGTATTGTAGATATCCTGTTTCGGAGCCTGCGCCCAGATATAGTCTATATCATTGGATAGCGGTACATATTGACTATACGTCCCCGGCAGATTGCTGACCGTATCATTCGTGGAGAAAGCAAAAAAATCATATTCTCCATTCAGAAGATACATTTCATTTTCGATCGGAGTCAGATAACCGATCGATTTGGAACGATACATCCCGAAATTGATTGGAAACCCGGTATCCTTACCATCATCAAACACATAAACGGCAGCGTAGCGCCCCACCTGAAGCGCCGAAATCGAACGCGTCGCAACAATACTCTCAATTCCGGCCGTAAAATTCACTTTCGTTTTACTGCTATCCGACGAGATGGAATCTCCGCAATCACAACACGGAGGCTCGATGATATAATAATTTTTCTCTTCCGAACAGCCTGTAAACAATGCGAACAAACAACCGACTCCCATCACATACTTAGCGAACAATTTTGATTTACTCATAGCCAAATCTCATTTAAAAACAACATACTTTCAGATCGAAAAACAGAGATTGCTTTTTCAAGATAGTACAACAAAAACACACGCTTTGTTTAAATTTGGCTGAGTATACCAGAGTAATTAAAGCTTCGTCAGTTATTTTCATACTCATTGACGATACCGAATCCGGGATGTATTTCCGATTTGGATGCCTGACAACTTATCGAAAGCCGGTTCATCCATTTGAATTCAAAGCCGATAAAACGGTCGTTATCTCCGGTATGAACAGGCGTTTACTCACGTAAAAAGGAGCGTTAACTGCCGATGAAAAACGAGATCCACAGGCAGCCGTCTCTTCTATCCAGGCAATCGATCTGCCCGGGTCAGGCAGGTTTCGACGAATCTCTTGCGATTCGGATCAGACATTCCCGCCGATATCTTTTCGGGAAAGAAAACATTCCATTATTTTTATCCTTACATTTGTGTTAAATGTTAAACATTTTGAAATTTTAAACGTTTAATAAATCGACAATCACCACCCAAGATTCAGCTAACATTAAACAATATAGATATGAAAAGATTAATTTCTTTAACCGCAATGATGATGATCATCCTAAGCATTGCGGCGCAGAAAAATGCTGTCATCACATTCACTCAGACAACTCATGATTTCGGAACATTCGATGAAAGCGAGGGAAAAGTGACTACCGAATTTGAATTCAAGAATACAGGTAACGCTCCGTTGCTAATCACGCGTACGGCAGCCTCATGCGGATGTACCACTCCGGAATATCCGAAAGAACCGATCGCACCGGGAAAATCGGGTGTAATCAAGGTTACGTACAATGCCAAAGGTCGTCCAGGCGCATTTCAAAAAACGGTTTACGTTTTTGCCAATACCGATCCGGAAAAGAACACCCTGATCATCAAAGGTAAAGTAACGCCGCAACCTCCGAAACCGGAAGACAACTTTCCGAAACAGATCGGTGAGCTACGCCTGAAAACCAAACACGTCCCTTTCTATGACGTATATCCCGATTCTGAAAAAGAAGAAGTGATCGAGGTTTACAACCCAACCAATAAAGCGATGACGCTCGAAGCGTTCGATATGCCCAAATACATGACCGTAACGATCCAGCCAACGAAGATTCCGGCAAAAGGCGAAGGAAAACTGGTCTTGACTTATGCTCCTGAAAAAGCAAAAGACTGGGGAATCAAACGCGACGAATTTCGCCTGGCGATTGACGGCAACCGCTCCATCGCCGACAACAAGATCTCTTGCTCGGCAGATATCCGCGAAGATTTCAGCAAAATGAGCGATTCAGACCGCAAGAACGCGCCCGTACACCGCGTATCACGCTCGACCGTAGATTTCGGAAAAGTAAAATCAAAATCGCAGGAAACGGTTATTCTGAAGAACAACGGCAAATCGAACCTGCTGATCCGCAAAGTGCGTACCGACAACGAGATGTTTACCGTCGATTTATCGAAACGCACCATTTCACCCGGAAAAACGGCAGAACTTAAAATATCAATCGATCCATCCAAAGCAAAAAGTAGTATCTTTAACGAACGGATCTTTATCATTACCAATGATCCGGAAGCTCCCACTACGGCGCTTAAGCTCGTGGGAACGGTCGATTAATAACTTTTTTACCACTTGTCCATGGAGCACGTTGAAAATGATGATCGTTATCAGGGACTGACTGTGAATAAGGGAGTTTCGGCTCCACCCATTGTCAACCCATATCTGAAAGAAAAAAGAAAACACAAAAAACCGACTTATACAGCCGATGAATATGTCGCCGGAATTCTTCGTGGCGACATTACCATTTTAAGCCAGGCCGTAACCCTGATCGAGAGCACCCTGCATGAGCATTACGCGCTCGCTCAGGAGGTGATTGAGAAATGCCTTCCGTATGCGGGACGATCGTTCCGAATCGGTATCACGGGCGTGCCGGGTGCCGGCAAAAGTACCTCGATAGACAGTTTCGGAATGCACCTGATCGAAAAGGGGCGCAAACTGGCCGTTCTGGCGATCGACCCGAGCAGCGAACGCTCCAAAGGGAGTATTCTGGGCGATAAGACACGCATGGAGCAACTGGCTATTCAGAAAGACGTATTCGTGCGCCCTTCCCCCTCTGCGGGATCGCTGGGTGGCGTAGCGCGCAAAACCCGTGAAACGATCGTGTTGTGCGAAGCGGCAGGATTCGATACGATCTTTGTGGAAACGGTTGGTGTAGGACAATCGGAAACGGCAGTCCATTCGATGGTCGACTTCTTTTTGCTGATTCAGCTGGCCGGTACCGGCGACGAACTGCAGGGTATCAAACGCGGAATCATGGAGATGGCAGACGGCATCATCATCAACAAGGCCGACGGGAATAATATACAAAAGGCAAAATTGGCACAGGGACAGTTCAGAAACGCATTGCATCTGTTTCCGCCTACCGAGTCGGGCTGGGTGCCCGAGGTACTCACCTATTCGGGGTATTACGGCACCGGAATCCGTGAGATCTTCGAGATGATCGATAAATATGAAGACTTCGTTCGGAAAAACGATTATTTCGACTTCAAACGTCAACAGCAATCCAAATACTGGATGTATCAGACGATCGACGAAAAATTGCGGGAACATTTCTATGACAATGAAATGATCAAACAACTTCTGATCGATAAGGAACGAAGAGTACTGGATGCCGAAATCAGCTCCTTTACCGCTGCACGGGAAGTTCTGGAAACGTATTTCTCGAAAGAGAAGAAGTAACGAAACGATATGATAAAAAACGAGAGGCTGTCGGGATATACTCCCGACAGCCTCTCGTTTTATCGTAAAGACGGTCCCGAAATCCGGGCAAACCGTCGCATTGGTTCCGAATGGAATTGTAGATCAGATCGACAGAATACGAAGTGTATTCAGCAAGTCACGATTGATCGGTTTATCGTTTTTGATCGCTTTGTTGAACGGTACATATACGATTTCGTCGTTCTGAATACCGATCATTACGTTACGCTGATCTTCCAGCAACGCGTCGATAGCAGCGGCCCCCATGCGGCTGGCCAAAATACGGTCGAACGCTGTCGGCGAACCGCCTCGCTGGATATGTCCCAGGATCGTTACACGCACGTCATATTGCGGATATTCGTTTTTCACACGTTCCGCCATCGCCATAGCGCCACCTGTAAGCGGGCTTTCGGCTACCAAAACGATGCTTGAGTTTTTGGATTTGCGGAAACCGTTTTTGATGAGTTCGCCCAGTTGGTCATACTCCGTAGCGATTTCCGGGATGATCGCCGCTTCCGATCCGGTAGCGATCGCTCCGTTAAGAGCAAGGAATCCGGCATCACGTCCCATCACTTCGATAAAGAACAGACGCTCGTGAGAAGTCGCCGTATCGCGGATCTTATCGACCGCATCCATGATGGTGTTCAAAGCCGTATCGTAACCGATCGTACTGTCTGTACCGAACAAATCGTTGTCGATCGTGCCGGGTAGACCCACGATAGGATAGTTGTGTTCTGTCGCAAAAATGCGTGCTCCAGTCAGCGTTCCGTCTCCACCGATACAAACCAAAGCGTCGATACCTTCGCGCTGCAAAGTCTCATAAGCTTCCTGGCGTCCTTCGGGAGTCATGAACTCCTTACAGCGAGCCGTTTTAAGGATGGTTCCTCCCTGCTGGATGATATTACTTACATTCTGAGTTCTGAATGTCTCGATTTCGCCGGTAATCAAACCTTTGTAACCACGGTAGATCGCTTTTACCTCCAAACCGTTGTATATGGCCGAACGAGTAACAGCTCTTACCGCCGCATTCATTCCGGGAGCATCTCCTCCCGATGTCAAAATACCGATGCACTTAATCGTACCCATATCGTATCTTTTTATTTGCTAAACAATAAATCCTATTAATAGGATAGCAAATGTATAAATTTTTCTGACAAACCCTCCTTTTCTGCAAGCATCATTCTTGTTCGTTCAGCAAACTGACATGTGCGGCAACCTGCTCCATCAGCCAGCGAGGCGTAGAGGTGGCGCCGCAGATTCCGATGCTATCGGCTCCGGAAAGCCATTGCGGATCGATTTCGGTTTCGTCGGAAACCAGAAAACTTTTCGGATTGACTTTCAGACACTCTTCAAACAAGACTTTTCCGTTGGAACTTTTTTTACCGCTTACGAAGAATATCACATCATGCGCAGCTGCAAACTCGCGAATATTGGGCATTCGATTGGCAACCTGACGGCAAATGGTATCGAAATAACGGAAATCGCTCGTAGATGATTTCCGACGATTGATCGTATCGATAACTGCATGGAAATGATCGACCGACTTGGTGGTCTGAGAGAACAAGCGGATATCTTTTGAAAAATCGATTTTCGAGTCGAGATCCTCTTCGTTTTCGATTACCAACGCTTTACCCTGAGTCTGACCGACCAGACCATTTACCTCGGCATGCCCCCGCTTACCGAAAATAAGAATTTGCGCCTCTTTTTCCTCCGGAGCGATATACATGCGTTTGATCTTGCGCTGCAATTGCAGCACGACCGGACAGGTGGCATCGATAATCTGAATATTGTTTTTTCGGGCAGTTTCGTAAGTTGACGGTGGTTCGCCATGGGCACGCAACAAGACTTTTGCGTTTTCCAACCGGGCGAACTCTTCATGGTCGATCGTAACCAGACCAATCGCTTTCAGTCGCTCCACTTCTTTACTATTGTGAACGATATCGCCCAGACAGTAAAGCGTCTCGCCGTTTTTAAGCTCCTCTTCCGCCTTACGGATCGCGTTGACAACGCCGAAGCAAAATCCGGAACCGTTGTCCAGTTCAATCTTTTTCATAAGCGTACTTATAAAGAAGCGATGACACGATTGAACTGCTCCTGCAACCAGGCGTCTTGCTGAGCGATCGTCAGGTGAGAATTGTCGAGCAACAAAGCGTCATCGGCTTTGCGCAACGGACTCTCGGCACGATTCTGATCGATATGATCCCGGCTTTTTACGTTTTCCAGAACTTCTTCGAAAGATACCGGATCGCCTTTGGCTGTCAATTCATCGACACGACGCTGCGCGCGCACTTCGGGAGAAGCGGTAACGAAGATCTTCAGTTCGGCTTGTGGAAAGACTGTTGTTCCGATATCGCGACCATCCATGACGATACCCTTTTTCAATCCCATCTCTTGTTGTTGTTCAACCATGGCATGACGCACAAAGGCCAAAGCGCTTACGGGACTTACATTGTTGGATACCTCCATCGTACGGATCTCTTTTTCTACATTCGTGCCGTTGAGATAGGTTTCGGGAAGGGAAGTTTGAGGATTTAATCGAAACTCGATGTGAATATCAGGGATCTGATTGCGGAGTTTCTCTTCATCGATCTTTCCGTCGCGGATCAGATCGTGTTGCAGACAATATAATGTTACGGCGCGATACATCGCTCCGCTATCGATATAGATGTATCCGATTTTACGAGCCAAATCCTTGGCCATCGTACTTTTCCCACATGAGGAAAAACCATCTATCGCAATTACTATTTTTTTCATACGCCTCTAATACGGTTTGCTTACATTAATAAATAAGGCGGTATGGTAAGGAGTTCTGAAATCAGAACTTATCCAATTGCAGATTCACGCCAAGCATGAACGAAGTTCCGGCCCGATGATAACGGGCAATAGACGCGTTGATGTCGAACATCCGGATATTGATTCCGAATCCGCCCGAAAAACCGGTCAGGAAGCCTCCGCCTCCTTTTTCGAAATCTCGGCGTTTCTTATAATTGTATCCTACCGCCAGGTAAAAATTGTCGTTGGGCAGGTAATCGATACCCACTACGACATGACTGAACAAGTCTTTTGCAAAGTTACTCTTTTCCTTATTATCACCCGAATTTTCGGATATGGAGTTATCGATATAATCTTTTTTCCAGGAAGTGAGTTTGATGGCGGTTACTGAAAATCGGAAAGGTGCATGAGCAAGACTCTTTGACAAGCCCACTTGAAGATCGAACGGAAGTGATTCGCGCTGCTCGGCAAATTTCTTCAATTGGCCGCCCAGGTTATTCCCGACGATCGACAGAGAAAAGTCGGTATCCGGATTATAATAGTTTAACCCGAGATTGACCCCCAAAGCGATTGATGTATAGGATTCGTATGCGGAATAGATAAAATTGGCGGTAGCTCCTCCGCGAAGACGATCGGTGATATCATATCCGATCGTCGCTCCCACAGCGATATCCTTGACATTGAATGTGCCCAATATCTGATTATCCGCCGAGGTCTCGGTGAATTTACCGTAATCGGCAAAACGAGCGATCACCGCCCATGCGCCCCGATCGTTCAATTCGTGAGAATACATTGCTCCCCCTACATTGACTCCCGACATATATCGCATATAATTAAGCGTCAGATCGGAAGAGCGTCGTGTAGGGAAAGAGTGTTAAGATTAGTGTAGCTCTC
>CAMTOW010000047.1 GCA_947074245.1 uncultured Bacteroidales bacterium
GAGGATTCCGATTTGGGCTGTTTCAGTTCAGACAACGTCGGGATCTCATTTTCAAGAGGCTAGGTAATCAGTTTCGCTACCTCGGTAGGAGTCGCTCCCGGATAGTAGCACATTAAAACGGCACTCTTGATGACAAAGGGTGCATCTTCTTTCTTGGCGAGTTTATCGAAAGCGACGACGCCTCCGATAAGCATAATAGCCAGAAAGAAATATATGATCTTAGTATGAGTAAGAGAATATTTAACGAAGCTCATAAGCTATTATTTTAAAACTTTTACTTTTTCGCCTTCAATAAGTTGAGTCACACCAGCTGTCACGACGATTTAACCATTCGAAAGCCCATTTGTAATGATGATGTTGCTTTCTTCTGTAAGAGCACCGGTTTTGACACTTCTCTTCGAAACGGTATTATCGTTCGGGTTAAGTATCCAAACTATTTCACCTTTGCCTTCTGAAGCACCAGCCAATGCCGTGATCGGAACATACGGGAATTCACTGTCTTTGTTGTCGAAAACAATGTTCATGGAAACGTTACAAGAGAATCCCGGTTTGATATCGTATTTATCTTTTGAGAAACGCGGATCATCGATCAGAAGGAATACAGGGATACCTGAACCTTCCGGAGATGCTTCGACGAATTCTTTCAGCTTGGCATTGAAACGGATTCCACGATACATGTCGAATTCGACCGTAAAGCTTTTATCGGGATTCTGTACATAAGGAAGATAATTGTCCGGCACCGTGAATGCGATCTGCAAGTCGCGAGAATCAATCAGTTTTACAACCGGCATACCCTGGGTGATACGTTGGTAATTTTCAACATTACGCTCGGCGATCGAACCTGAGAACGGAGCGAGCAAGCGCGTATCTGTCATATTGTTCTGCTGAGCTTCGAAAGCAGACTTCGCTTGCTGGAAATTCGCTTTCGCGATTTCATATTCCTGTTGAGACACAGCCTGTTTCTCCAACAGTCTTTCATTACGTTCGAGTTGAGCCTTCGAAGTTTCATATTGAGCTTTCGCAGCCTCATAATTCAAGCTGATTTCACGCGTGTCGATCTGAGCGATCAACTGACCCTGAGTTACCTTTTGACCTTCTACGACCGGAAGGTTAATGATTTGTCCGGAAACACGAAACGCAAGGTTTACGTATTTGACAGCATCTACTACACCCGAGAAATCTCTTTTTATCTCATGACGGGATTTTACGGTTGTAACTTTAACAGGGCGGATGAAATCTTGTTTGACTTCTTTTTTTCCGCATGAAAAGAAGCTTAGTGCAAGAAGAAGAATCGCACTAATCGGTTTCATTTTCATAATTTAATTTTTTGAATTATAACGATCACTTTAATATTCTTATTCTGGTGTATCTATAAGAACGCTCAAATTTAATACTTGTTTTCTCAGATTGAGGGATATAAACGTAATTTAAGACAGGAAATGTGCTAAACCGTAGATAAAATGCTATAATATGTCAAATGTAAGAGTAGAAAAGACAAAAAAGAGATTATCTTGTTCGATAATCTCTTTTTTTTGGTGTGAAGCAACCGTTATGATTAACGGTATCAATAAATTAATGCATATTCAAAAATAAGGAAATCAATAGCCGAAAAGTTCTTCAAGAGAAACCATTTGAACCTTACCAAGGGAATTGATATAGGACATATCCATATCTTTAACATTTCCGACAATACAATAATTGTATTTAGCCGGTTTGATGTATTGATCCTGGAATCCTTGTAGTTGGAAGAAGCTGATTTCGGGTAGTTTTTCAAACACAAGCTTATTGATATCAAAATCGAGACCTAACAACTGCGCCGAATAATAGCTCCAGAAGATATCCTCTTTGGTAATGCGGTTGGTGCGGATCGAATTTTCGATGTTGAGTTTACAAACTTCGAATGATTCCGGAGACTCCGGCATATCCGACAAAATGAGGCGGAACTGTTCGACTGCCGTTTTCAATTTGTCACTTTGCGTACCGATGAAGGATGTATTCGTATAATATTGCTCTTTGCGTTGCGGCTGGAAGTAGCCCGAATAAGCAGTATACGCCAAACCACGCGCTTCACGGAGTTCCTGAAAAGATATATCTCCGAAGTAGGAATTGTAAAGACGAACGATCGGTGTAAGTTGGTTATCGAATTTAACACCGCGTGAGAGCAGCATTATGTTGGTCTGCTTGGATTCGAAATTGGTTATGTAAACCCGGTTTTCGGTCATCTCTATCTGTTCGAACACGGCAGGTGCAGGAGCCGGCTGAAGTTTTTCGCTTGTTTTATGGTTGTCATCGATCGCTTTGATTACGTGGTCGATTTTGTCGGGACCATAATACCAGATCTGATGATCGTATTGATTGACGCTTTTCACTTCGCTGATCAACTCTTCCGGTGTGATATTCTGCAACTCCTGATTGCTCATCACATAGGTATAAGGAGATTTCGCGCCCCAACGTCCGTAATAATTCATGTACGTACCTACTGTATAAGGATTGGTTTTGTTGTCTATTCTTAATTTTAGGTAATCGCTGATCAAGTTCGTGCAAGCATCCGGATTCGGTTGCGCGTCTGCAAACAACGATTCCATCAACTGCATCGCCGGAATCATATTTTCGGCAAGACCGGAAAGAATCACAAATGATCGTTGTGGCTGAACACGAACCGAGAAAGAGCAAGCTAATTTGAACATTTCTTCTTTGAATTGTTCGGGCGACAGGGTAGAAGTACCCAAATATTCCAGATAATCAAATGCCGTGCTGAGTTTCTTGTTGTTGAGCGTACCCATGTCGAATACATAGTAAAGTCTGAACACATCGTTTTCGTCGTTATGCGCATACAATACGGGGATCTCTTTTTGTGCATTTTTCTGAGACAAATCATCTTTATAATCTACAAAAACGGGCTGTATCGGTTGAACCGGATTTTTAGCAATTTCCTGAAAGAAGGCTGATTTGGAGTTACGATCCAATTGAACCGGAGTTATCGACGGTTTTGGAAAAGGTGCGATTCTGAAATTTGGATCCTGATGTTTGTAAACCACGACATAATTATTTTTCAACCATTCTTTGGCATAGTCAGCGATTTCAGCTTTGGTCGTTTTGTACATATTCTCGTAGGAATCGACATATTCTTTCCATGTGATATCGTCTGTGAATGCCGTAATCATCGCATCAGCGCGAGATTCATTATTAGTAATCATTTCGGCATTCTTTAGCTTCAAATTGTTGATCGCAGCCTCGAGCAACCAATCGCCGAAGTTCCCATTTGAGATTGAGTCGACCTGCGCCAAAAGCAAATCTTTCACAGCCTCCATCGACTGTCCCTGTTTGGGATAACCGATCATGAAGAGGGTTGTGTAATCGACTTTGCTCCATGGGAAACATACCGATCCGATCATTTCCTGTTTTTGGTTGATGTTTAGATCCAACAAACCTGCCGTACCGTTGTAAAGCATGTAGCTAAGGAGTTCGGCACTCCGGTTAAGATCCTGCTTTTCGCCCGGAACACGGAATCCGATGTAAACCATATCCGATTCTCTTCCATATACGTTTTTGATGATCGGTTCGGTAATCGGTTTTTCGGTACCAGAAGTATAAACAGGCACATCCTTCGGCTTCATGTCACCAAAGTTCTGTTTGATCACAGCCAAAGCCGAGTCGGGGTTGAAATCACCGGACAGGCAGATTGCCATGTTGTTGGGAACATAATAATCGCTATGGAATTTCTTAATATTGGTGATGGAAGGACTTTTCAGGTCATTATCAGTTCCTAAAGTAGACTGAGTACCATAGGTATGGTGTGGATAAAGAGCAAGCATGAGCGTGTCTGAAACCCGATTCTGATCACTGTTAAGAGAGCGATTTTTCTCTTCATAAACCGTTTCGAGTTCGGTATGGAAAACTCGAATCACCGGATTCTTAAATCGTTCGGCCTGAATGATGGCCCAATTGCCGAGTTGATTGGAAGGTATATTTTCGGTATAAACCGTATGGTCGAAACTGGTCCATGCATTTGAACCCTGTGCACCGATGAAGGTCATCATGCGGTCGTATTCGTTGGAAGCGACGTATTGAGAGGCCAAGTTGGATACGCTGTCGATCTGATGATAGATCATTGCGCGCTGAATAGAATCTGTGGTTTGGCGGTACACTTCAAAAAGCGATTCAATTTCATCCAAAAGCGGTTTTTCCGCAGCGAAATCTTTCGCACCGATCTGAGAGGTACCTTTGAACATCAAGTGTTCGAAATAATGAGCAAGCCCCGTAGAAGTAGAAGGGTCGTTCTTGCTTCCGGCACGTACGCCGATATAAGTCTGGATGCGGGGAGCATCTTTGTAGACTGACATATAGACTTTGAGCCCATTGTCGAGCGTATAAATCCTTACATCCATCGGATCGCCTTTGACCGATTCGTACCCTGCGGCTTTTTTTGAGTCGCATCCTCCCAGTGTCAGCAATAAGCCAGCCGCACCAAGTAGAAAATAACTTAGTTTTTTCATCTGTATGTTTTTTGAATTAAACAGAAACAGATGGGAAAGTCGAATCATCAACAATCTCCTATAATCCACCGCAGACCCCCCGAAATGATTCTTTTTATGAAATTAAATCGTGAACAGGAACCGAGAAAGGAAAGATCAGTTCATAACGCCGGTGAGCATCAAAATGCCAATCGTAATAACAGATATACCGACTGCCGCATAAAAAAAACGGGCACCACGACGACCGAACCAACGGACAAACAAGGAGGCGTTAACCGATTGGAAAAACCAATTCCAGTCGAATAACGCCGCAGAAAGAGAAAACGTCCCGATGAACAGGAATAAAATGGAAACGAAAAGATCCACTATCGCCATAATCCAAAATGAAATAATGAAACATCAAAGACGAAAAACCGATTCAGACGGGGAATCGGTAACCCTATATTATCCAAGCGTAACCGTACGAGTACCGTCTTCATTTTCGCTGATCGCAACATGAACCGTATCACCCGGTAAAAGATCTTCTATCTTTTCGGGCCATTCGATAAAACAAACGGCACCACTGTATAAATAATCTTCGTAACCGAAGTCATAAGCTTCTTCGGGCTTATTGATACGATAAAAATCGAAATGATAAATCAATTCAGCGCTAGCCGAGCGGTATTCGTTTACGATAGCAAACGTCGGGCTATTGATTACGTCTTCTACACCCAATTCTTCGCAAATCGCTTTGATAAAAGTAGTTTTTCCTGCACCCATTTCTCCATGAAATGCAAAAACTGTATCCTGATCCATCAAAGATATAAATTGGCGTGCTGCTTCGCGGATATTCTCCAATCCGTTGATTGTAATCTGATTCTTCATTAAAATAGAGCGAGTTAATAAAATTTGATAGTAAGCAAATATAATGAATAAGGATTAAGTAATTTCAATTTAACTCCATAAATCTGATATTGGGCGCCTAAAGATTGTTGTATCCTTGAAACCAATCCATACGATTATGCGCATCCTAATTTTGACATCGAAAGAGAACCTGTATGGTGAAATAGCAGAACGATATTTAAACAGTCTGGATCCGACACTGGAGATCACCGTCAGTCGGGAAGGAGATCATAACCAACCAGAAAATACGAACCGATATGATTTTACGATTCGACTTTCGAATCATGAAAATCCGGATCAACTGAAAAAGACTCTTTTTGATTTTTATCTGAGACAGGTGGAAGGGAAAGAGATGTTGGGAGCAGACAGTTGCGGCGCATTCTGTGATATTGATGAGGATCAGGAGCGAGCTCAGATAGAGCGAATGAGGAAAAATCAAGAGCGATCGGACTCTAACTAGAATCCGATCGCTCGAAAAATTATATATAAAACCTTATTTCTTTTTGGGCGAAAGTGTAACCAAAGGGATTAACATCTCTTCCATAGAGATGCCTCCGTGTTGGAACGTATCTTTATAATAGCTTACATAATGATTGTAGTTGTTCGGGTAAGCCAAGAAGTCTCGATTGGTAGCAAAAACATAGGTTGAGCTGACATTTAAGATCGGCAAACCGAATTTTTCGGGTGTCTTGATCTCATATACCTGTTTGGGGTTATAACTCAGGTTCTTGCCCACTTTGTATCGCAGGTTGGTATTGGTATTTCTATCACCGATGATCTTAACGGGATTGTCTACCCGAATTGTACCATGATCGGTAGTAACGATCACTTTATAGTCTTTCTCCGCCAGCTTTTTGAAAAGATCGATGGTGGATGAATGTTCGAGCCAGGTTCGCGTCAGAGCCCGATATGCCGCTTCGCTAGACGCAAGTTCTCGAATCATCTTGGATTCGGTACGGGCATGAGACAACATATCGATGAAATTCAGAACGACGATATTGAGCGGGTTGTTTTCGATATTTGAAAAGTTATGTACGAGTTTCTCTCCAAATGAGGATTCGTTCACTTTATAATAGGCGAATGGAATCTTTTTGCGAAAGCGATCGAGCTGAGTTTGGATAAGTGGGGCTTCATTGAGATTCTTTCCTTCTTCTTCGTCTTCATCTACCCAGAGTTCGGGAAACATCTTTGCAATCTTATCGGGCATCAAGCCGGAGAATATGGCATTTCGGGCATATTGAGTAGCCGTAGGCAGAATGCTGGAGTAGATGTCTTCTTCGAATGTAAAATATTCGGATATGATCGGTTTGATCGTTCGCCATTGATCCAGACGGAAGTTGTCGATAAGAATGACAAATACTTTTTCGCCGTTGTCGAGAAGTGGAAAGATTTTTTTACGGAATATATCGGGACTGATTAAAGGACGATCGTCTGACGTTACCCATTTTTCGTAATTCTTCTTTATGAATTTTACGAAAGCGGCATTCGCCTCTGTTTTCTGCATCTTTAGCATCTCGCCCAAACCCTTATCGGAGCCATCCAATTCCAACTCCCAAAAGACGAGTTTTTTATAAACATCAATCCAATCTTCAAATTCGCGCGCATCATTGATCATCATACTGATTCGCCCGAAATCTTGTTGATAACCCGACGTGTTTTTTTCGGAAATGATCTCACGGGTATGTAAGTTTTTCTTGAGTGAAAGAAGAATCTGGTTCGGATTTACCGGCTTAATCAGATAATCGGCGATCTTTCCGCCAATGGCTTGATTCATAATGTCTTCTTCCTCGCTTTTCGTAATCATTACGACAGGGATGGAGGGATGTTTCTCTTTGATGACCGACAAGGTTTCCAGACCGGTCAATCCGGGCATGTTCTCATCCAGAAAAATCAGATCGAAAGGCTCGTTATCGGTCATTTCAATGGCATCACGACCATTATTGACCGTAGCGACATCATATCCTTTCTGCTCGAGAAACATGATATGGGGTTTCAACAAATCTATCTCATCATCTACCCAAAGTATACGTTCTTTTTTCATTCAAATGCGGTTTCAGGGTTATTCAGACTCAAGAGCTTTCACGGTGCCGGACTCCATAAACTCGAAATAATCAGCAAAACTTCTTCCTTCGAGGAGTAAACGGAAATTCGTATCGGAAATCATGACCGGAGTCACATCTTCAGGTAAATTGATTCCCCATGGCAGTTCCATGGCTACCCGATAGCTGCTCAGCTCATCAAAGTTATTAAATCCTTTAATGATAAGCATTGAAAGTTCGTTAAAGGTCATTACTTCTAAGTCAAAATCCTTAACAAGATAATTGGTGAAATTATACTTGGCGATATCGAACAGCATCTCGTTTATATTGACCGAATCGGTGCGGAACGCCAATACCAACAAGTGCGGAGCATTCTGATTGATCATAAAATCGATCGAAGTGGTGTCAGAACTGAAATTGCCGTTTTTCAAGCGGGTCTCCCAGATCATGCCTCGCGCAAGAGAACCGGACGCGAGTCTTTTGCCATCGCGTATTCCGCGTGCCATACTCTCTGCCATCGAAGCGACGTCACTCGAACCGTATAAAGCCGTCAATTGCTCCAGATTATCGCGGAACGCGGTCGGATTGTTTTCGTTGACATACGATAATGCATGTAAGAACAAGAATTTAGGCATCAATTTGGCTAAAGGCCATTTTTCTTTCACCAACTCATAATTGGAATGTACTGCAGATGTATTTCCAGCCAGATAGAGCGCGTAGGTTTCTTCATACAACTCACTCTGTTTGCGATCCATATCCCGAAGATTGTCTATATAGTCGGGATCGTTTAACGCGACTGCATACGACGAAGACGGGAAGATGGAAAGAATCTTCTGTTTATAGACTTCTGCCGCAGCAACCTCATTAAGACGCATGTACATCAGGTAGATCTCGTAGTAGATATCCAGTTTCCGAAGAGATTCCGGATAACGATTGTCGAGATCTTCGAAGGTCTTTATCGCCAGCGGAAGATTTTCGAGTTGCTGATTGATGATAACTCCCATATTATACAGGCCTTCCTGGATAAGTTCGTGAGAGTTGTTCTGCTGATCTTCCGTGAATGGAAGTTGCGCCAGATAATATTCGGGTTTTTTCGGATCATTGGCCGGATTCGTCTCTTCCGGATTTTTCCCTTCCTCCTGTGCTAAAGCATCCGCTTCTTCTTTCGCTTTTTCTTCGGCATAGAGTTCTTCCTCTTTCTGTTTTTCGAAAGGATCTTCCATTACTTTGGTCTTGTTACGACGCCGCCAGTCGTCTTCCGGCTTACGAGATCCCCAACGTCTTTGGAAATCGTTCTTGCCGGTATTGACCGCATTTTTATTGTAGAAATACCAGGATTTATCACCGGTATTGATCGTAGGCGTGGATGGCATGGTCGCGGAATTATTTCCGAAAGGGCGATCGGGTTGTTCGCGGTTATCGACCTGAGACTGATATTCTTCACGACGAGCTGCATCCGCCGCTTCTTTCTCTTGTCGGATAATCTCGTCGATGACTTTCTGAATTGCAGCCATACGTTGAGCTTCGGGCATAGCAACCAATGCAAGCAAACTATCTTGCATATGTACTGTCTCTGCATAAACCATCAGATTGTCAAGTACTTCAGACAGCCGGGATATACGAGGGTACTCGCGATGCTTTTGAGGGATAATACTGACTGCCGAAGCATAAGCGGGCTGGGCTTTGCGATAGTCTTCGCGAGAAAAAGTCAAGTCTCCCAGACGAATGGCAGCCACGGCTTTTTCCATCCCTCCACGAGTACTTTTATCGACAGCCTTCTGATACGCGTCGATCGCTTTGAGCGTATCGTTTTGTTTCAGATATAAGTTCCCTTTTGCATAAAATACCTGATCGAGAAACTCCTTATTTCGCGGGTCGCGTTGCATTCTGGAGAGTTTCTTGTCGATTTTCGACAGGTTATTGCCCGGCATCACTTCCGTTTGACTGATAGAGGCATTGAAAAGGGTACGATAAGGCGGATTCATCGAAATTACATTGCCATAGAGCTTGTAAGCACGAGTCGGATTGTTTTCTCTCGCGTATAATTGAGCGAGCAGGAATTTCATACGGATTTTCTGAGGCCGACTTATGTTTCCTTTGAGAGCTTTCTCCAGATAAGGGATCGCAGCCACGTTGTCGCCGTTTTTTATCAGATAAGCAGCGTAGGTAGTCGCATACCAATCCGTTAAAGATTTGGGTATGGTATTGGGGTCTATTTTCGATAAAATATTTTCAGCTTCATACATCCAACCCATTTCAATATAGCATCGTGCCATCCAAAGCTGACTTTCCGTGATCGTTTCAGGCAGCCATTTGAATTGACGCGTTATGTACATGAATGTGGCAGCGGAGGCAACGAAGTCGCCTTTGTAGAACTGAGATTTACCCAGTAATTACCAAGCATTGTGCTGAAACGGCTTAAATTCGCTTCGTTTCTGAACTTCCTTATCAGCGGGATCGTTG
>CAMTOW010000048.1 GCA_947074245.1 uncultured Bacteroidales bacterium
CGAGATTCTCCGGAGTGACTGGAGTTCAGACGTGTGCTCTTCCGATCTTGGCTGACTTATCCACGCATCTGTTTGTTGAGTGAACGGGAGTTCATATAAATAAAGCCAATCGCTATTGAGCGATAGTGCAGACAAATGCTTGTGATGGTTGAGGTCTTCCAGATAATCCTCCGGTTGAGTCATAAAGCGCGTTTCGGAATAGACGTTTTCCAAATCCTTTCGCATCTCATTGAAGGAGTCGCATGTCTGGCGAACCTTGAGCAATGCCGCAGCTCTTTCGTTTGGCGTAGAGGCTGTATCGTACTTGTGTAAAGCCAACAGTAATTGAGCGGGATAATAGAATAGCCTGTTGTTTTGTTGATACACCCGTATCGTATATCGATTGTTTCTAGCCGTAGCGAGCGCATCGTTTATTTCGTTTTCCATGTAAATGAAGTTTTGTCGCATACGCTCCGCCGCATTTATTTTGGTTTGATACTTTTTGCTCCATTCGCCTGGGTTGGATTTGTCGGGCAGTTCGATCAAGGTATAATCGCGCACTTGCCATGACGGGTTTCGGCGACCCGAGCTGATTAACAGATCGTCAAACAGGAACGCTTGTTTTTCGAGCGTATCCAGAAAACACATCTCTCCATTCATAAATCCGTATTCGCGTTGCGCATGCGCTTTTTTGAACGAGTCGATATTTTTGTCTTGCGGATTCCATCCATATTCAGCTTGCGCAATGAATCCTCTCATAACCGTTTCAAGATGAGGAGAGCCATCATCCCAAGCTGTCGCCAGGATTCCTGTAAGCTTGTTTTGAGCGACCAGCGAACTGAAGTTCTTTATATTCAATGCTCTTGAATCGTCGCGCGGCATAAAAGGGCATCCGCCATCGGCAGCCGCCGTAGCCGCCATCACTTGCAATCCTTTGTTCTTATACCATTCTAATATCTTCAGGTGAGCCGGTTTGGTAGGATCTTGATAATTCCATCGCATATAGATGCAATCTTTCGGGAAAAAGTCGATGGCTTCATCCAATTTCGAAACATTCCATTGTTGCAGTAACTCATCCGGCGTCAGATCTCTGCGTATCAGATCCCAAACACCTGCATACTTCAGAGGCATATCGTCCCAGAATATCGGTGTACGGTCGTGTCGAATGGCAAAGTCGCATACTTTTCCGAGCCAAATCATCTGAAGTTCAAAAGCCGTTTTACCGGTTTGCTTACAACGCTCGTCGATACCAATCGCAGTTATTTCATCTCCACCCACATGTAGGTATTTACCATGAGGCAACGCTTCCATCGCATCTTTGTAGAGGTCGAACTGCAATTCGTAGGTACGGGCGTCGCTTGGGCAGAACTCCCAGTCGCTATCGGGGTTTTCGCGGAGTTCGGGGTGGTGTTTCAAGATAAAACCGGCGTGCCCCAATCCCTGTACCAAAGGGCTTATCTCGATGTTTCGATCGATCGCATAACGAGATATCGCTTGCATTTCTTGTTTGCTAATCGCATTTGAAGCCGCTATTTCCGGTCGGCGGACGTATCTGAGTTTGTCTTCCAGTTCCCAGATTATGGCATTGATCTTATAAGACGATAAGCGGTCGATCATGGAATAATAATATTCCATACGGTCCAAATGATGTTTGTTGTCGATATGTATCGCTCGGTAAGCCACCGACGGATAGTCGGTGATCGTCATTTCGGGTAAATTCAGATCGTGCAGCTTACTGTCTTGCATCAGCTGTTCTAACGTAGCACAACCATAAAACAATCCTTTCTCAGAGGAGGATTTGATCGAGATCCGGTCTTTATCGATCGAAAGCACATACCCTTCGTCGGAGTCGTGTATCTTATCATCCGATAAAGTCAGTATCACTCCTTTTTTATTTCGGACCGGACGGCGGGGCAGATCGTTTAATAAACGCCCCAATACGGGTATCGAGCCTCCCTCGATGAATGACACATCCGACCATTTGTAGGAGCCTTCGTTGCGACATTCGATATGTTGCGGAGTCGGTATCAATTGGAAATTTTCGTTTAACTGAGAAGAAGCAGTCGATGTACTGATTAAAAAGATAAGTAGAAGGAATAAGCGAGACATTGATTTTTTGTGATTAAATGGTTTTTAGATTCGGAAGTCGGCTAAAATAATAAAACGATCTGCAAGCCATTCAATTCGATGAATTTTTTAACATAAAACGCAACTTGAAATAGTGTGAATTTTCAGCCGTTTCATACCGGGACAGATTTCTAGCCATCGCACGAGAGATCCGACAGACATCCGATCAATTGCATGTGCTCCGGGCGGAGTTTTAGGAAGGACGGGTAAAGGGAGGATCTGCGGATAGAATTGGCATAAAATTGCGTATAAATGCTTTATTTCGTATCTTCGTTTGATAAAATAAGAAAGAAAATGAGCGATATCATTCAGCTTTTACCCGATTCCGTAGCGAATCAGATTGCGGCGGGAGAGGTGATTCAGCGTCCGGCTTCGGTCGTGAAAGAGTTGATGGAGAACTCTATGGACGCAGGAGCCACATCCGTGCAAGTGATCTGAAAAGATGCGGGCCGGACTTTGATACAAGTGATCGATAACGGAAAAGGGATGTCGATGACCGACGCGCGCATGGCATTCGAGCGACACGCTACTTCAAAAATCCGAAAAGCGGATGATTTGTTCGCGTTGCAGACGATGGGGTTTCGCGGTGAGGCATTGGCTTCGATCGCCGCGATTTCGCAGGTTGAGTTGCGAACACGTCGTGAAGAGGATGAAGTGGGCACGTTATTGCGCCTGGCCGGCTGTGAGGTTGAGAGTCAGGAGGCGACTTCGTGCGCAGTCGGATCGAATTTTCAAGTCAAGAATATATTCTATAACGTACCGGCGCGCCGGAAATTTCTGAAATCGAATCAGACCGAGCTAAGTAATCTGATCACCGAATTCGAGCGGATCGCATTGGTGAATCCGAATATCTCATTTTCTCTGATCCATAATGATAACGAACTGCTGAATCTACCAGCGACCAATCTGCGTCAGCGGATCGTGAGTATCTTCAGTAAAAGCCTGAACCAACAGCTTCTTTCGGTTGAAGTGGATACGACACTCGTATCGGTGAGCGGCTATATCGGAAGACCCGAAAGGGCACGTAAAAAGAACGCGTTGCAGTATTTTTTCGTGAACGGAAGATACATGCGTCATCCTTATTTCCATAAAGCGGTGATGCAAAGCTATGAACAGCTGATACCCGCAGGGGAACAACCGAACTACTTCCTCTACTTCACGATTGATCCGGCGAGCATCGACGTGAATATCCATCCGACCAAAACGGAAATCAAATTTGAAAACGAAAGTTTCATTTGGCAGATCTTGAGCGCAACGGTAAAAGAAGCACTCGGGAAATTCAGCGCCGTGCCATCCATCGATTTCGACATGACTGATGCGCCTGAAATTCCGATCCATAACAACGGATCGGTGCAACCGCCTAAACCGAAATTCGATTCAGCATATAATCCTTTTCAGAAAACAGCGAAGCGACCCGATCCGAACTGGCAGAAGGCGTATGGCGGTTTCGAGAAATCGACCGATACGGGAGCCAATTTTACGGATGCCTCCGCTGAAGAGGGAGAATTCACACCCTCTTCGCTCGAGTTAGACGGTTTCGCCGGTTTTGAGGGCGATCCGGATTATTTTCATACCGACTCGGTATTCTCGACCGCGAATGAAACTGAAGATCAGGGAGCCGGAACAGAACCCGCCGGCGCCGTATATGCATCGAAAGCATCGTCGCAACCACAGATTTTTGCATCGAAAGGTGTGAATAGCGAAGGTGGCGAAGAGGGCACCGAGCGAACTTCCGAACCGATTTTATCGGCAGGAGTACAGCAAGATGTGAAAGGAAGCGTGTTCAGTTCGAGTGAAAGCGTGAGCGGCCAGCATTATCAACTCAAAGGGAAATATATCCTGACAGCCGTTAAATCGGGGTTGATGATGATCGATCAGCACCGAGCCCATGTACGAGTGTTGTTTTCGCAATACATGGACAATATCGTCAATAAACAGGGTGTTTCACAGGGAATCCTGTTTCCGGAAATCATGACATTCGCACCTGCCGATATTCCGATTTTGGAACAAATTCTAGAAGATCTACATTTTTTAGGATTCGAACTTAACAATATGGGAGGCTGTTCGTATGCTCTGAACGGAATTCCAGCCGGTGTACAAGGTCTTGACGCAGGCACACTGATCCATTCGATGATCGACACCGCCAAGGAGAAAGGGCGTGATGTGAAAACCGACCTACACGAGATGATCGCACTTTCGCTTGCGGAAGCAGCCGCAATCCCTTACGGTGAGGTATTGAATCAGGAGGAGATGGAGAAACTGATCGATGATCTGTTTGCCTCATCTTCGCCGAACTATACGCCGGATGGAAAAACCATCTTATCGGTAATCACGAATGATGAGATCGGGAAACGATTCAAATAAAGTCTGACAACTATGGAATACGGAATCGCACTGACTCCACATATCCCCATGCGTTCGGCTCCGGAAGAGGAAGCCGAAATGGTGAGCGAACTATTATTCGGGGAACATTTTAAAATCTTGCAACGAGAACCACGTTGGCTTTTGATCGAAAACTGTTTTGACGGCGACCAGGGATGGATCGACTGGAAAATGGCAACCGCATTGAGTGAAGAAGAAGCGCTGGCTTTGGACAATGCTCCTGAGGTATGGGCCGTGCGCCATCCGGTGGCAGATATCCGACGGAAAGGAGATAACTATCCAATACGTGTCTCTATGGGGACAATCCTGCCCCATTATGATGCACAGAAAAGCGAATTCGGAATCGGTGATCAGGTTTTCACCATTGCCAAACGAGCCGTCATTCAGATCGGACCTTCGCATATCCGAGCCCTGATTCGAACTGCCGAACTATATATGAACGCATCCTACGTTTGGGGCGGACGACTGATTTCTGGACTCGACTGCTCGGGACTGACTCAGGTCGTTTACCGATTGAACGGAATCGATTTGCCGCGCAATGCCCGTCAGCAGATCGCCTGCGGAGAACCGGTTGAACGATTCGAGGACGCATACCCGGGAGATTTGGCATTCTTCGCAAAGGATAACGGGAAGATCACACATGTGGGGATCGTTTATACCCCCGATTCGATTCTTCATTGTTCGGGAGACGTCCATGTCGATCGTTTGACGGCAGAAGGAATCTGGTCGGACCGATTGAATACCTATACACATTCGGCACCTATCCTGCGCCGATTCTCGTCATTGAAAAAACGGAAATAATCATGGAAACATCATCAATAACGAAACGAGGCGTCTTATTCGTCAACCTGGGGACACCGGAAGGGTATGGAGTGGATGATATCCGAAACTATCTAGCCGAGTTCCTGATGGATGAGCGAGTGATCAATTTATCGCCGTTTTGGCGGAGTTTACTCGTCAAACGGATTATCCTGCCGTTTCGAGCCTCACGTTCGGCCGCAGCCTATAAGCGAATCTGGACGGCACAAGGATCGCCGATGCTCGTATTGATGAATCAGCTGATCGCACAGGTGCAGGAGCAAAGCCATTATCCGGTCGCGATGGGAATGCGTTACGGTAAACCCTCGATTCGAACGGGAGTGGAAAAACTGCGTTCGGACGGCGTACAGGAGATTCTGCTTATTCCGATGTATCCTCAATATACGCAATCGACCTATGAATCGGCACTTGTGGAGTTTTCGAAGATCATGCGAGAGACAGACGGAATGGATTATGATTTGATTCCGCCGTTCTACAGCCATCCCGATTACCTGGAAGCAATGGCCCATGTGATCGCCGAATCAAAAGCTTATCAAGATTCGGAACATCTTCTGTTTTCTTTTCATGGCGTGCCGATGAGTCATATCAAACAACAAGACGGTATGCCGACGGACTATCAGCAAGAATGCAAAGATACAGCCTTTATGCTGGCCAATATGCTCCGGTTGCGAGAGGATCAATGGAGCGTGGGGTTTCAATCCCGAATGGGAAAAGGGAAATGGACGCAACCTTATACCGAACGTGTTATCGAAGAATTGGCAAGACAAGGAGTCCGGAAGATCGCCGTAGTGGCGCCGTCGTTTACGATCGACTGTCTGGAAACGCTGGAAGAGCTGGAACTCGACGGAAAAGAGTTTTATCAGTCGAAGGGCGGGGAGGAGTTGCACTTGATCCCTTGCCTGAACGCACACCCCGTATGGATTGAGAAACTGGTGGGGTGGATCAATTGTTGGAAAGGATGTATGCCCGAAGAGTTTGATTATGATGAAAATCCCGAGCAAAAGTATATGCAATATATGCGGGTCGATCCGAATGATCCGGATCAGATCATCGAAGAGCTTCAAGGTGGAAAAAACGAATGAAATAAAACGAGACGATAAATATCTCCAAAGATCCGATGCGGTAAACGTATCGGATTTTTTTATTTCAGCCATTGATTCGTGGCGATATCGGGAATGGAGCCCCTTTCCCAAAAAAATAATAAATTTAATTTAAATCGTTGCCACAGATAGATGTATAATTAATGAATTAAGTGTATATTTGCACGCAATAAAATTTAAACGTATTCCGTATTATGTCATTTATTGCAGATAAAGTAGTAATGGACGGCTTGACATTCGATGATGTTTTGTTGATCCCTTCTTATTCAGAAGTCCTTCCCCGCAACATTGATCTTTCCACAAAATTTTCGCGTAATATCACTTTGAATATTCCGATTGTTTCCGCCGCCATGGATACGGTAACGGAAGCAAAGATGGCTATCGCCATTGCCCGCGAAGGGGGAATCGGTGTGATTCACAAAAACATGCCTATCGAAGCACAGGCAAAACAAGTGCATATCGTAAAACGTGCGGAAAACGGTATGATTTACGATCCAGTAACCATCAAACGAGGATCGACCGTAAAAGATGCATTGGCATTGATGGCCGAGTATAAGATCGGCGGTATTCCGGTAGTAGACGATGAACGCCACCTGGTAGGTATCGTTACGAACCGTGACCTACGTTTCCAGAAAGACATGGGCCGTAAGATTGACGAAGTGATGACGAAAGAGAATTTGATCACAACAACTCAATCGACGAATCTTGAAGCCGCAGCTGAAATCCTGCAAGAATACAAAATCGAAAAACTTCCCGTAGTAGACAAAGACAACAAACTAATCGGTCTTGTCACTTATAAAGATATCACCAAAGCCAAAGATAAACCATTCGCCTGCAAAGACAGCAAAGGACGCCTTCGCGTAGCTGCCGGAGTAGGGGTGACCGGAGACGCTCTTGAGCGTGTAGACGCACTTGTTGAAGCCGGAGTTGACGCGATCGTGATCGATACGGCACACGGACATTCAGCCGGAGTGGTTGAGGTTTTGAAAAAAGTAAAAGCAAAATATCCAAATCTTGACGTTGTGGTCGGTAACATCGCAACAGGAGAAGCCGCAAAATATCTAGTGGATGCCGGAGCTGACGCGGTAAAAGTGGGTATCGGACCGGGTTCAATCTGTACGACACGCGTCGTTGCCGGAATCGGTATGCCACAGTTGTCGGCGGTATATGATGTAGCGAAAGCATTGAAAGGAACCGGAGTTCCATTGATCGCTGACGGCGGAATCCGTTATTCGGGAGATATCGTGAAAGCGATCGCAGCCGGAGGATATAGCGTGATGCTAGGCGGTTTGCTTGCCGGAGTTGAAGAATCACCAGGTGAAACCATCATCTACAACGGACGTAAATTCAAATCGTACCGAGGAATGGGATCGTTGGAAGCGATGGAAAAAGGATCGAAAGACCGTTATTTCCAGGATAACGAGGTAGACGTGAAGAAACTGGTTCCGGAAGGAATCGCAGCTCGCGTGCCATTTAAAGGATCTTTGTTTGAAGTGATCTATCAGATGATCGGTGGTTTGCGTGCCGGAATGGGATATTGCGGAGCTCCGAATATCGAAATCCTTCACGATACGGCTAAATTTACACGCATTACCAATGCCGGTGTAGCAGAAAGCCACCCACACGATGTGACGATCACTCGTGAGGCTCCGAATTACAGCCGCGGAGAATAATTTGATTCGGTATCAAAAAACATACAAACAGGCATCTTCTTTTCCGAGAAGATGCCTGTTTTCTTTTTGCCCCATTGATTCGGACCTTTATCATTTATTAAGAATAAGCTATTTAGCAAAGCGTTCGGTTCATTTTATCTTTGGAGGGTTAAAAACAGCTTATTCATCACAACTTTTATTCGTTACTTATGATTTACGCAGGAGCGATCATCGCTATTCTTTTTATCCTATTGACCGGTTATTTATTGATGAAACAGATCAATCCGCAAGCGGTTTTGATCACAACCGGCCTAATGATGCTGATCGTGGCGCTTCTGTTGGGTACGGGTGTGCCCGGAGTGAATGATACGACCGGAAGCGTCGTGTTCGACCTGTTTAAAATCATCAAAGAGACGCTGACGAACAACCTAACGAAAGTGGGGCTGATGATTATGACTATCGGGGGATATGTTGCTTATATGAAACAAATAAAAGCCAGCGACGCGCTCGTATATGTAGCGATGAAGCCTCTTGGCATATTTCATAAATACCCTTATGTATTGGCCGCGATGGTGATTCCGATCGGACAGTTGCTATTCGTTTGCACACCAAGCGCAGCCGGATTGGGTTTATTGCTTGTCGCATCGATCTATCCTGTTCTTGTGAGTCTAGGGGTGAGTCGCTTATCGGCATTGTCGGTAATCGCATTCTGTACGATCTTCGATATGGGACCCGGATCTGCCAATACCGCGACCGCGGCAGAGTTGGTCGGGCTCGATAACATGACCTATTTTATCGAGTATCAGCTTCCGTTGGCGGTAGCGATAACCGTATTTTTGATGATCGTATCTTACTTTACCAACCGTTATTTCGATAAAAAAGACATGCAGGCCGGGAAAATCGTTTCTGAAGTGAAATGCGCTGCCGAATTGAAAGTTGACGTTCCACTTATCTATGCCTTGCTGCCTGTTTTACCGCTGATTCTACTCGTGGTGTTTTCGCGTTACGTGACGCTGACCGATACGCCGATCGAACTGGATACGACCACAGCCATGTTTGTATCCCTATTCATCGCTTTGTTTTTCGAGTATCTGAGAAAACGTTCGATTCGGGACGTATTTGATTCGATTCAATATTTCTGGAACGGAATGGGAGGAGTATTCTCTTCGGTAGTGACACTGATCGCTTCGGCCGAGATCTTTTCAAAGGGATTGATCAACCTGGGATTCATCGAAGCTTTGGTAGAAGGATGTACGCATCTGGGATTATCGGGCGTTGGTATCGCCATTCTGATGACAATCGTCATCTTCGGAGCCGCTATGCTGATGGGAAGCGGTAACGCGTCTTTCTTTTCGTTCGGACCACTTGTGCCGGATATCGCATTGAAAGTGGGGGTGTCCGGAGTGAAAATGATCCTGCCGATGCAGTTGGCAGCGAGCATGGGGCGAGCCGTATCACCAATCGCGGGCGTCGTGATCGCCATAGCAGAGGTAGCCGGTGTTTCGCCTATGGATCTGGCCAAGCGGAATGCGATTCCGTTGAGCGCATCCTTATTCTTTATGATTATCTGGCATTATATATTCTGATCGGACTATCCCGTTATCAGAAATTGCGAAACCGATTGTTTTTCGGTTGAGGTCGTGTGGGTGATTTGCGATTGACCGGTGAATCGGTGCCTGATCTTTTCGAATTGGGTTTAGAGTCGAACTTTTGATATCCAGACTTGGAGCGGTGGTCACAATTCTGT
>CAMTOW010000049.1 GCA_947074245.1 uncultured Bacteroidales bacterium
ATCAATCAAACCTTCATTATACTCTTCAATGGCTTTTTCTAAAGCAGCTAAAGCTCGCAACCTTTATGGGATAAATCGTATGACATGTTTAAACAGGCTGTCGATTCGATTATGCTGGGTCCGCATCCTTATCTTTTACGCGAACAGGATAATCTGCGATTCTTATCCAATATTTGTGAGAAGCGTTTGTATTCGATAACGGAGTTCTATTTATTGTTGGCCGATTCATCTTATGAAGTTCCTCGGCAGGAAATTCCGGTATCGATGAACGAGGTATTACTGAGTTATGAGCGCTGTCTTTCCCGCTTCACGGATCCGGGACAACAGAAAATCCTAAAAGGGCTTCATTCGCGATGGGCACAATGGTATTCTCACCGTGCCGATATGCAACATACGCTCTCGGGAAATATGATTGATAAATATGGTCTGCATCTTGAGAATCTGCTATACAGTCAGTTTGATTTTTATGAAAAGATGTTTGAATCGGGCTTTGTCTACAATCCGAAAAACGGAACTCGAGATCTTTCGGATCGACGAAAATATTGGCTATAACTTTATATAATGAAAGAGGTCAGAATCAATTTATGATTCTGACCTCTTTCGTATATAAAAGAATCTGGTTCTTGTAATCAATGACAGTCGTTACAACCTCTGCATTTCGCAAGTTCGCCACGGAAACGTTTTTCAACGAGCTGTTTTAAACGTTCTTTCAACGGCTCAAGACGTATTTGATCGATAACATCCGATGTGAAAGCGAACATCAATAACATTCGTGCTTCTTTCTCTGAAATACCGCGAGAGCGGAGGTAAAACAGAGCGTTGTCATCCAACTGACCCACTGTAGCACCATGCGAACATTTGACATCATCCGCATAAATTTCCAGTTCGGGACGTGTGAACATACGCGCTTCATCCGTAGCGCAAAGATTTTTGTTGCTTTGGTAAGCTTCTGTCTTTTGAGCCCCTTCTCGTACCAATATCCGCCCCGCAAATGACCCTTGTGCCTGATCGTTTAAGATGAATTTAAACAACTCCTTGCTCATACAATTTGGTACGGCGTGGTCAATGAACGTATAGTTATCGACTTGTTGCGCTCCATCTTGAATCGTCATACCGGATAGATGCGTTTCCGCCCCTTCGCCGGCAAATGTGACATAGGCGTTGTTTCTGGATACACCTGTCATCAGCGTAATCAGACTGGTCTGCACGTTGCTGTTTCTTTCTTGAGAAAGATAATAAGAGGATATCCGGTGGGTAGAATTGTTATTTTCTTCGATTTCATAATAATCGAAATATGCGCCTTCATCTACGAATACTTCTATCACCTGATTGGCAAGATAATTCACACCATTCATGGCATGGTCACATACCAAAAGTTTCGCTTCAGCAAAAGCCTCGATGATGATTAAAATTCTCCGGTTGACCATGAAGTCGACATCACTCTTCAATACATTGATCAGTTGGAGCGGTTTCTCCATCCGAACCGAACGAGGCACATACAATACGAATCCGTCTTGAGCGAACATTGTATTCAATGCCGTAGGTCCGTCTGTATGATTCTGAGCCTGTTTATTATAATATTTGGATGCGATTTCCGGCTTTTCTGAAATAAACTGATTCAAACTACCCGCATAAACGCCTTCGGGTAAACGAACCGACGAATGGTCGTTGGGATACGTCTGGTCGTTTATCGTGAAGTAGAGAAACGTACTCAGATTGGGTACGTCGCACCGAAATACATCGTAAGGATCAAACGGAATCGGAAGTCGATTAAGGTTCAGACCGTAATCGGGAGCAAACATGCCGTTAATGTCTGTATGGGCATATTTCTCTTTATTATCCGGAAGCAACCCTTTCTCCAAAACACGCGCGTAAGCATCTTGTCGCTGACTGTTCATCAACGGCGGACAAGGCTTGTCGATAAGCTGGCGTGCCTGATCAAAAAGATCGATATATTGTTTTGCTATATCCATAACCATTATTCGCCTAGTTCTTTTTTAATCCAATCGTATCCTTTTTCTTCCAGTTCGAGTGCTAACTCCGGACCGCCCGATTTAACGATGCGTCCTTTGTAGAGAACATGGATGAATTCCGGTTTGATATAATCCAGCAAGCGCTGATAATGTGTGATTACGATGGTCGCATTATCATTTGACTTTAGCTTATTCACCCCTTCGGATACGATACGCAGGGCATCGATATCAAGACCTGAATCGGTTTCGTCCAGAATCGAAAGACGTGGTTCGAGCATAGCCATCTGGAAGATTTCATTTCTTTTTTTCTCACCTCCGGAAAAACCTTCGTTAACCGAACGATTCGCCAGTTTGTTATCCAATTCCACGACCTCGCGTTTTTCACGCATCAAACGGAGAAAATCGGAAGCGGATAGAGGCGATTCCCCTTTGTACTTGCGGTGCTCATTGATCGCCGCGCGCATGAAGTTGACCATACTTACGCCGGGAATCTCGACCGGATACTGGAATCCAAGGAATACACCTTCCCACGAACGTTGCTCGGGCAACATGGTAAGCAGGTCTTTTCCGTAAAAATTGACTTCGCCTTCGGTAACTGTAAATGCCGGGTTCCCGGCCAATACAGACGATAAAGTACTCTTTCCGGCACCATTCGGTCCCATGATCGCATGTACTTCGCCGGGACGTACTACGAGGTCAATCCCTTTTAATATCTCTTTGCCATTGATATTGGCATGTAAATTCTTTATTTCTAACATGATTCGTTGTCGTAAAAAGATTGATTAACCGACGCTGCCTTCGAGGGATATCGAGAGCAGCTTTTGAGCTTCTACCGCGAACTCCATCGGAAGTTTGTTTACCACTTCCTTCGCATATCCGTTGACAATAAGACCTACAGCCTCTTCAGTCGGGATTCCACGCTGGTTGCAATAGAAAATCTGACTTTCACTGATCTTGGATGTTGTCGCTTCATGCTCCACAATCGCAGAGTTGTTTCCGATATCCATCAACGGGAAAGTATGTGCCCCACAATGAGAGCTTAATAAAAGCGAATCACACTGGGTATAGTTGCGCGCATTTTCCGCTTTCGGACTAACTTTTACCAAACCCCGATAGCTGTTCTGGCTGTATCCCGCGGATATACCTTTGGAAACGATCGTACTTTTTGTATTTTTCCCGATATGGATCATTTTTGTACCGGTATCTGCCTGCTGATGATTATTAGTCACCGCAACTGAGTAGAATTCGCCGATTGAGTTATCTCCCGCAAGGATACAGCTCGGGTATTTCCAGGTAATTGCCGAACCTGTTTCAACCTGAGTCCATGAAACTTTTGAGAAGTCTCCTTTGCAGAGTGCCCTTTTCGTTACGAAATTATAGATTCCGCCTATCCCGTTCTTGTCTCCGGGATACCAGTTCTGTACGGTCGAATATTTCACTTCCGCACGATCATGAACGTAAATCTCCACGATGGCTGCATGAAGTTGATTCTCATCGCGCATCGGAGCGGTACATCCTTCCAGATAACTGACGTAGGAGTCGTCGTCTGCTACGATAAGCGTACGCTCAAACTGCCCAGTATTGGCCGCATTGATGCGGAAATAAGTGGATAGCTCCATCGGGCAACGTACTCCTTTGGGGATGTATACGAATGATCCGTCCGAGAATACGGCACTGTTAAGAGCGGCATAGAAGTTATCACGATAGGATACTACGCTGCCCAGATATTTGCGGATTAGGTCTGGATAGTCTTTTACGGCTTCGCTGAACGAACAGAATATGATGCCCAGTTCGGCGAGTTTCTCTTTGAAAGTGGTCTTAACAGATACCGAGTCCATCACGGCATCTACCGCGATTCCCGAAAGCATCATCTGCTCTTCGAGCGGAATCCCCAGTTTATTGAAGGTTTTGACCAATTCCGGATCTACTTCCTCCATGCTTTTGGGACCCTCTTTCTTTTTCGGAGCCGCATAATAACTGATCGCCTGATAGTCGATTTCCGGAATAGTCAGATGAGCCCAAGTAGGCATCTTCATGGTTTTCCAATATTCGAAAGCTTTCAGACGAAACTCAAGCATCCATTCCGGTTCTTCTTTTTTTGCTGAAATCAGCTTGATTACATCTTCATTCAGTCCCACGGGAATGATTTCCGTATCGATGTCGGTGACGAATCCATACTTATAATCGTTTCCGGTTACTTCATCCAAGATGTTGTTTGAGTTATCTTGCATATTGATTAAAATAGAGAAATATATTGTTACGATAAAAACAAATCATCCAAACAGATTGTTTGTATCTGATTTGTCTTTGAAAATCGCAAAGAGAACGGGTGCGATCCGGCTGACCGGTCGGTAAAGTTCCGACTCTTCACGAAGTTGTTTTCCGGGAACCTGGAAATGGTTTTCAAGCAGGTTGACCGTATTGAAAATGATGCTAAATAAGAGAATATACTTGATTCCGCCAAAAATCCCCCCCAATAATTTGTTAACGATTCCAAGGGAGACCAACTCTACGGTATGGGTAAGAATCCTCCCGATCATTCGGATCCCAATGCTGATCCCGATCAAAACAAGCAGATAAGCCGCCGGTCGAATCCAGAAATGCTCTGTCCCCAGAACCGATTGTAACCAAATAGAGGTTGCCGATCCGAAAAGCCTCGCGCCCGCTATGCCGCAGATCAGAGCGAGCAGTCCGGTTATCTCTACAATCAGTCCGGCTCGAATTCCGGCCAATAACCCATATCCCGTTATGATTAGGATTGCAATGTCAATATGATTCAATGATGCCATATATCCTTCGGTAGGTACCAATAAAAAAGGCGCCCGCTACAGGGGCGCCTTTCTTAAATTATAGTGATTTCTTAATTTCATGCTCTTCGTAAGACTCGATCAAGTCACCCACCTTGATGTCGTTGAAACGGTCGATGTTCAAACCACATTCGAAATTGGTCGAAACCTCTTTCACGTCGTCTTTAAATCGTTTCAAGGAACCAAGCTCGCCCGAATAGATGACGATACCGTCACGGATCAAGCGGATTTTGTTAGCGCGTTTGATCTTACCTTCCTTAACGATACATCCGGCAACCGTTCCGACTTTCGTGATCTTGAATGTCTCGCGAACTTCAAGATATCCCACGATCTCTTCGCGGATTTCCGGTGCAAGCATACCTTCCATCGCATCTTTAACCTCTTCGATTGCATCGTAGATGATCGAGTATAGACGAACCTCTACGCCTTCGCGTTCTGCAAGACGGCGTGCGGCTAGGGAAGGACGAACCTGGAATCCGATGATGATTGCGTTCGATGCTGCGGCAAGGGTAACATCCGATTCTGAAATCTGTCCTACCGCTTTATGAATCACGTTCACCTGAATTTCCGGAGTAGAAAGCTTAATCAATGAGTCAGACAATGCCTCTACCGAGCCGTCCACGTCACCTTTCACGATTACGTTCAATTCCTGGAAGTTACCGATTGCGATACGACGACCGATATCATCAAGAGTAAGGATTTTCTGAGTACGCAATCCCTGTTCGCGAGCAAGCTGTTCACGTTTGTTTGCGATTTCGCGAGCTTCCTGTTCGGTCTCCAATACGTGGAATACGTCACCTGCCTGAGGCGCACCGTTGAATCCGAGGATCTGAACCGGTACGGCTGGTCCTGCTTCCGTCACTTTTTGGTTACGTTCGTTGAACATCGCTTTTACGCGTCCGTAATGTGTACCGGCAAGAATCACGTCTCCGATTTTCAAGGTTCCGTTCTGAACCAAAACGGTAGCCACGTATCCGCGACCTTTATCCAGAGTAGACTCGATTACCGATCCGATCGCGCGACGATCAGGATTTGCTTTCAGGTCAAGTAGTTCCGCTTCAAGCAATACTTTCTCGAGCAGTTCTTCTACGCCTAAACCTTGTTTGGCAGAAATCTCTTGCGACTGATATTTACCACCCCAGTCTTCTACCAGGTAGTTCATATTGGCAAGAGCCTCTTTTATCTTTTCCGGATTTGCAGCCGGTTTGTCAATCTTATTGATAGCGAATACGATCGGTACGCCTGCTGCCGAAGCATGGTTGATCGCTTCAATCGTCTGTGGCATCACCGAGTCATCGGCAGCAACGATGATAATCGCGATATCGGTTACCTGCGCCCCACGTGCACGCATCGCCGTAAAGGCCTCGTGTCCCGGTGTATCCAGGAAAGTCACATGGCGACCGTCCGACAAGGTTACGTTATATGCCCCGATGTGCTGAGTGATACCTCCGGCTTCACCGGCGATCACGTTCGCTTTACGCACATAGTCCAACAACGATGTTTTACCGTGGTCTACGTGTCCCATCACCGTTACGATAGGTGGGCGAGCCATCAGGTCATCCGCGCTGTCTTCTTCGATATGGATCGCTTCTACGACTTCTGCGCTGACGTATTCGGTTTTGTATCCGAACTCTTCCGCTACGATGTTGATCGTTTCTGCGTCCAAACGCTGATTGATCGATACCATCATACCGATGCTCATACACGTTCCGATTACCTGATTCACGCTTACGTTCATCATATTGGCAAGGTCGTTGGCCGTTACGAATTCGGTCAGTTTAAGCAATTTGCTTTCTGCTGCTTCCGCTTCGAGTTCGGCAGCCATACGTCCTGCGGCGATCTCACGTTTTTCTTTACGATATTTGCTGCCTTTTTTCTGACCGCCTTTGCTGGTCAGGCGAGCAAGCGTTTCTTTGATCTGCTTCTGTACATCCTCATCGCTTACCTCGGCTTTCACCATCGGTTTCTTCAGAGCCTGTTTCCGGCGATCATGGTTTTGGTTACCGTGCGGTTTGTTCGCATTGTTCTGCTGACCCGACTGTTGGTTCCCGTTGGCCGAAACATCCACTTTTTGCTTGTTGATTCGGTTCCGTTTTTTCTTATCGGCATCGTTAGCAGCTCCGCCTTCACCGGCTTTGGTCAGTTTTGGGCGGTTGGCATTTCCGCGATCGTCCGGTGCAGATTGAGTTTGTCCCCCTTGATTATGAGGTTTCTTCTGTCCGTCGCGACCTTTGAAATCTTTCGCTTCACGCTCTTTTTTCTTTTCCTCTTTCGATTTTTTCTTCGGACGCGTCTGTTGGTTGATCGCGTTCAAGTCAATCGTTCCGATCACGTTGATCGTCGGAGAAGGCGTGTTCTTGTTCAGACGGAAGATTCCGTCCTTTGGGGTTGAGGTTTCTTCTTGCTTTTTTTCTTGCATTTTTTCGACTTCCTTGTCTGCTTCTGGGGTTTCTGTTACCGGCGCTGGAGCGGGCTCTGGAGTCGGCTCAGGTTCGGCACTTTGCTTAGGTGTAGGTGCTGGAGACGTTCTTTTCTGAATCGCGTCCAAGTCGATCCGACCCACCTCTTTGATGCGCGGACGGTTATCTGCGATATCCGTTGCCTCTTCCTGAGGCGTATTGTTTTCTTTCGGCTCCTTTACCTTATCGACAGCTGCCTTTTCAGGAGCGGCCGTTGCTTCGTATCCGTCGATGGCGAGGGATGCTTTGTTCTTTTCTTTGTTGTGACGTTGTTGACTGATTCGGTCCGATTCGATCTTCAAATTCTTATCCTTGCTGAATTCCTTTACAAGTAAGTTATATTGTTCGTCACTAATTTTTGTGTTGGGGTTATTTTCTACCTCCACACCTTTTTTTTGCAGCGACTCGACGAGTGTCTGAATCCCTACATTAAAATCTTTTGCTACTTTACTTAACCTTATTGACATACGTTTGATTAACAATTAATTTAATTGAAGAAATACGAACCGGACCATCCTGTCGGATGTCAGGTGGGGAGCTTATTCAAACTCCGCACGAAGGATATTGATCACATCGTCAACAGTATTTTCTTCCAAATCGGCCTTTTCAATCAGAATCTCGCGCGGCGTGGTCAATACGCTCTTCGCCGTTGCGCAACCGAAGCTTTTCAGTGCGTCGATCACCCAAGAGTCGATCTCGTCGCTGAATTCATCCAGGTAAATGTCCTCCTCCTGTGCCTCGTCGATGTCGCGGTATACGTCGATGACATAATCCGTCAACATACAGGCCAGTTTGATATTCATACCGCCTTTACCGATTGCAAGCGATACCTCTTCCGGTTTGAGGAAAACGTCGGCCGTCTTGTTTTCTTCGTTTACGCGAATTGAGGATACGTTTGCCGGGCTAAGCGAACGTTGGATGAACAACGGTGTGTTGTTCGTGAAGTTGATCACGTCGATGTTCTCGTTACGCAATTCACGTACGATACCATGGATGCGGGCTCCTTTCACACCCACGCAGGCTCCTACGGGGTCGATGCGGTCGTCAGACGTCTCAACGGCAATCTTGGCGCGTTCTCCCGGAATGCGGGCGATTCGCATGATCCGGATGATTCCCTCTGCGATCTCTGGAACCTCCAGTTCGAACAATCGCTGCAGGAACAATGGAGAAATACGCGAAAGGATGATCTTCGGATTGTTGTTTTTGTTATCGACGCGTGCTACTACCGCGCGCACCGTGTCGCCTTTACGGTAGAAGTCCGTTGGGATTTGCTCTGTTTTTGGCAAAAGCAGTTCGTTCCCTTCGTCGTCGATCAGAAGCATCTCTTTTTTCCAGATCTGATAAACCTCTGCCGATACGATCTGTCCGATCATATCTTTGTATTTGTTGTAGATGCTGTCTTTCTGAAGTTCCAGGATCTTCGATGCCAGCGTTTGGCGAAGGTTCAGGATGGCGCGACGTCCGAATTTTTCAAAGAAAACTTCTTCCGTCATGTCTTCGCCTACCTCGATGTCTTCTACAGTCTTTCTTGCGTCCGACAATGCGATCTGAAGGTGCGGATTTGTTACCTGTCCGTCCTCAACGACCTCCCGGTTTTTCCAGATCTCGAAATCCCCTTTGTCCGGGTTGATGATCACGTCGAAATTCTCATCTGTCTCAAACATCTTGGCAAGTACGTTACGGAACGATTCTTCCAATACGCTTACCATTGTAGTTCTATCGATATTCTTCAGCTCCTTGAATTCCGAGAAGGTGTCAATTAGGCTGATCGTTTCTTCTTTTTTCGCCATAATATAATAATGTATTATCTTTTCATCAGTATAACGGGTAAGGTGGTTTGGCAGTTTTCCGCCCTCCCTGTTTTTTTAATGTCCTTGTTTATTTGAAATCGAGCACGTATTTCACATACTTAACCTCGTCGTATCCATAGGCGTGATCTTCCTCCACTTCAATCTTGCGTTTCGCGCCTTCCGGTTTTACTTTCTTGGTCACCGTGATTACGAATCCCGCATCGTCGGCCGATTTCAGGATCCCGTACTGTTTGATTCCGTTACGAGACAATACCTCTACTTCGTTGCCGATGTTCTTCTGGTATTGACGCGTCACTTTGAAGGGGGCGGTGATTCCCGCCGAACCGACTTCCAGCTCGAAATCCTCAGCTTCCCGGTCCAGGTTTGCTTCGATATGTTTGCTGATCAGGATACACTCCTCGATGTCGATCCCCTCGTCATTATCGATCTCAACGACGATCAGGTTACCCGGTTTGACCTGTACGTCTACCAGATAACTCTCTGATTCTTTCAGTTTTTCTTCTGCCAGGGCAGCTACAACATGTTTGTCTATCATCTTTCTTTCCTTGAGATATATTTGAACAAAAGGAGGAGACTGACTGTCCAGATCGGAAGAGCACACGTCTGAACTCCAGTCACTCCGGAGAATCTCGTA
>CAMTOW010000050.1 GCA_947074245.1 uncultured Bacteroidales bacterium
CGCTCTTCCGATCTATTTCATATTTATCTTTTTTAGTGTAGTTTATTCGGAAAGATAAGGTGCGAAAAGGTCGGCAAATTCATCACCCCGGGTCAGTTTCCCGTTCACAACCGTTATGATCTGAATCTGGGCTTTTACGCAAAGCTTCTCATCGGATGCCCGGTAAATGTTTTGGATAAAGATATATCGGGGGCCTTTGCGTCGGATCGCCAATCGGCTTTTGAAGTAATCGCCGCTTTTCAGGGAGAGTTTATATTCGATTTCCGCTTTCGCTACCATTGGTGCGATTCGGTTTTCGGTCCATTCGCCGAAGCTTTCTCCCAGCGTATGTAGAAATTCATGACGCGTATGTTCCAGGTAGTTCTGATAGACCGCATTGTTGACCACTCCCTGCATATCGCATTCATAATCGCGAACTTTCATCTCAAGTTCAAAAACGAAATTTTCCATTTTAAAAGACTTATTCAAGTAATTTTATTCAAAAATATCAAAAATAAAAGACAATTATTCTTTTTGCAATCAGATTATACCCGGACAATCGTAACTTAGTAATCAGATCTTTGTTTCTGGAATCATTTCAGGATAGAGGTTGTTTTAACTCCAATAAATCGTTTTATTCAATGAAAAATTTCACGTTTCAAAATCCCGTAAAAATTGTCTTCGGTAAAGACACGATTGCTCAACTAGCCAATGAATTGCCGAAAGATGCGAAAATCATGATTACCTATGGTGGTGGAAGTATCATGCGCAACGGTGTTTACGATCAGGTAATCGCCGCACTGAAAGGTTTCACATATATCGAATTCGGAGGTATCGAACCCAATCCTCATTTTGAAACTCTGATGAAAGCCGTAGAAATGGCTCGTGCCGAAAAAGTGGATTTTTTGCTTGCCGTAGGTGGCGGATCGGTGATTGACGGAACCAAATTCATTTCTAAAGCGATTCGCTATGCGGGCGATTGCTGGGATGTAGTGGTCGATCCGAAAGCCGTAAGCGAGTTGGTGCCGTTGGCATCGGTTCTTACTCTGGCAGCTACCGGATCGGAGATGAACAACGGGGCGGTGATCACGCGTGCTGCTACACAAGAGAAATATGCCATGTACGGAGCTTATCCCGAATTTTCAATCTTGGATCCTCAGGTTCTGTATTCTCTGCCGAAATTTCAGATCGCTTGCGGTATAACCGACTCATACATTCACGTGCTCGAACAGTACCTTACCAAACCGGATCAGAGCCCGTTGATGGATCGCTGGGCGGAAGGAGTTCTTCAGACGCTTATCGAAGAAGCTCCGAAGGTGATGAAAGAGGATCCCGATTACAATTCGATGGCGAACTTTATGCTTTCTGCTACGATGGCACTCAACGGATTTATCAGCATGGGTGTCGAGCAAGACTGGACGACCCACATGATCGGACATGAGCTGACGGCATTGACCGGTCTGACTCATGGAGTGACGCTGGCGATCGTGATGCCGCGTATCATGGACGTGTTACGTAAGGAGAAAGGCGATAAGATCGTTCAATACGGCGAACGTATTTTCCACATCACTTCCGGAACGTATGACGAACGCATCGACGAAACGATCCGTCGTACCGAAGAGTTCTTTAATTCATTGGGAATCAAAACGCGTCTGTCGGATTACGAAGTGAAAGAAGATGTGATTGACGAGATTGAGCGTCGTATGGCGGAGCGTGGATGGAAATTGGGCGAAAATCGCTCGGTAGATGCTCCGGTCGTAAGAGAGATTCTTGAAAAATCCAAATAAATTAAGCTAGGTGTCCGAACCGCGGTTCGGTTTCCGATAAATCAAAGGTCCGTTCTTGTCTGATTTTTTTCAGATAAGAACGGACCTTTTTTTCAGATAGATTCCCCGTTGAATGATCTCGACTCTGTTTATTCGAAAAGAGTTTCCATCCCGAACGAGGGGATAAAACTGCTTATTCGAAACTCCATGTCGGAGGTGTGCGATCTTCATAAATAGCTTTGATTATTTATTTTATTTAAAATAAATATAACTTTTTCAGATGATTTGACGCGTGCGAAGGAAGTCCTCCCGATATTCTGAGGGAGTGCATCCTTTTTTCTTTTTGAAACAACGGTTGAAGTTGGAAAGGTTGTTGAAACCGCACTCATAGCAGATTTCATTGATCGCTTTGTTGGGATTGGTCAGCATTTTTCCTGCGATACCCATACGGATATCGTTGAGATAGTCGATCAGACTTTTCCCGGTGTTTTTCCGGAAATACCGGCAGAAGGCTACCTGGCTCATCCCTGCCATGGTGGATACATCTCCTAATTTTACTTCATGGCGGTAGTTTTCATTCAGGTAATCGAGAATGGAAGAGAGGCGTTGATTTTTCGGATAATCAACAAGCGCGTTGATCTTTTGACTAGCCAGTTTCTTTACGTTCGTCGCTTGTGACAATTCGAAAAGGATCTGCAACAAAGATAAAACGGCATAAAATCCGGTTTTCTTTTTCAGTTCGAGCAGATGGGGGCGAATCTTACGAATGGTTTCGGTGGAAAACGACAATCCGAAATGAGCTTCGTTGAGCATATCGCGGATAGGCGTGAACTGGTCCCGGTCGAGCATTTTCTGTTCGAGAAAATCAGGATGAAACTGAATCGTGATTTCATGGATCTGTTCTTGATTGTCTGGTCGTTTTTCCCAATGATGGGAGAGATGCGGATTGGCGATGAGGATCAGATCGGCATCTCCGATCTCCTCGCTCGAATCTCCGACGGTGCGGCGGCTCCCGGCAGCCCCTTCAATGAAGTTGAGTTCAATCTCAGAATGTACATGAAGCGGATGCGAAAAAGAGTCTTTGTGCCGGTCCATCAGTATGAAGCATCCCGTTTCAGACAAAGGAATGATTTCTGTGTGGATATCAAATCTGTTCATGGATAACATATATTGGGGAATACTCTAAAACACCGATAAAAAAAGACAAATGTTTAAATATGTATTATTTTTACATTATCTGTTTAAAGATACATATTCGGCTATAAAAAGCAAGCATATTTTCTATTTAGGTAATTAAAAGAATCAAAACATGAAGAAAATTTACCTTATTGTTTATTTTACATTTCTTCTTTTGTTTCCCGTTTCCGCTCAAAACCTGGTAGCGGACTTTACGGCGGAGGAATGTATGCGCACAGTTTATTACCAGGGATTCGATTCTCCGGACGATATGGAGGGGTGGACGCTCCAATCGACCAATGCCGATTTTACCTGGCATTTGGGAAATCCGCGCGGTTCGTCGGGTGTTCCTAAGTTCTCGGTCATCAATCCGGATAGTAAAAGTTCGCTCCGTATTCTCTATACCGAAGAGGCGGCGCAGGATGAAGAATACCTATCGCCCGAGATCCTGTTGGGTGATCATCAAAGTATGCGGTTCTATACCGCGTTTGATGGTGTCTATACCCTGTTTGCCAACTTCAAAGTGTTCGTGGTCGAATCAGACGGAGTGCGTACACCGGTCTTCGATGCGTATCAGTATGCCGATGAGAATGCCCATGAACGTGCAAAATGGACTTTGATCGAACATTCATTGTCTGCCTGGAACGGGCAAACGGTGCGTTTCGCATTCGTTTATTCCGGTTTCGGAGGTGATGATGTGGTGGTAGATGATTTCAGCATTGTCGAGAAAACGGATGATGCGATGCCGGTACGTATCAGTGCGGGTGAATCGGTTCATTTCAAAAACCTGTCGACCGGAGAGTTCCTTTCTCAGCAATGGTCGTTTGAAGGAGGCTCACCTGTTACCTCCGATCTGAGCGATCCGGTTGTAATCTACAACGAGCCGGGTGTTTATTCCGTGAAACTCGTTATCAGCGATGGTCAGAACGAAGCGGAAGTTGAAAAAACACATTTTGTCACGGTGACGGGTGTCGCGCCGAAAGTGCGCATCGGTATGCCGGATGAGGGATATCTTTCGCCGTATACCGGCATGTATCTGCCGTTGTTCACCGATGTGACGTTCCATGATCATACTCAATCGCCGGTACTTTCGCGAATCTGGAACTTTACCAACGCTTCATTGGCTACTTCGGAAGAGCAACATCCCGTAGTGAGTTTCTCTGAAGAGGGAATCGCGAGTGTATCGCTTCGAGTGGAAAACGAATATGGTTTCGATTTCAAATGGTTGTCTGAATATTTCCAAGTGGGTGGCGAACAGCATATCTGGAATATCTCCGTCGAAGAGAATTCGCAGCTTGCTTCTGTTCCGCTCGGTTTCTTCGGCTATTACGGCGGAAGCAACTGGTTGGGAATGGAGGCGTTTGCCGAACATTTCGATGCGCCATCCGTGGGAGGACATATTTCTGAAGTGGAACTTTTCTTCGATTGTACCACGACGATCTCTCCGGAGGAGGAGATGACCGTATCGGTGGTGAGTGCTACCGACGGCAAACCGGGCGAAGTGCTTGCGACATCTACCTTGAAGTTGAAAGAACTCCAGTCTGATCCGAATCGGATCATTCCGACCACATTCGTATTCGCGACTCCGGTTTTGGTAGAAAACGAGTTTTTCATCACGGTTTCCGGTTTCCCGAATCAATCGGGGGATAATGGAACGGATGATGTCGCTTTGTTGGGATTTGTGCGCGACGACGGCGAGAAATGTACCGCATGGCATTTGCTCGAAGAGTGGGACGAAAACTATGCTCCTACGGGCGAATACGAATGGTATCCCAACGTAGATAGTCCGCTTTCACTCGCGATCGCTCCGAAGTTCCGCTACGAGGTGATCGATCAGGGATTATCGTTCGGAACCGCCGATTCGCAAAAAACAACTTCCGATCCGGTTTGCGCGACCGTACAGTCTGACGTGCTTCAACTTTATCCGGGTTATGAAGGAGCTTCGGTGCGAATCTACGATATGACCGGTTCATTGCGTTTCGAAGCCGCATCGGCAGCAGAAACTGATTTGAACCGTTTTGCTCCGGGAAGCTATCTGCTTCATCTCAATCTCGACGGACAGAGCTATCGTCAGCTGATCCTGATCCGTTGACCCACAGGTTTGATAGCTGCCGGCTCGGGCGAAACGATTGATTTTCCGAGTCGCTTCCAATAAGAAAACGCCATTCCGAAAGTTCGGAATGGCGTTTCTGTTTTAGATAATGGAGTTAAAAAAAGGAAAGGCCGGAGAGTAAGAAAGAAGAGATGTTACGATTAAAAGAGCCGGCCTTTCAGTAATCAGATGAGAGAAGTTTATTTCAGGTCTTTCAACTTTATCAACAGCTGTTGATAAGTCTTGTTTTTTTCGACAATGTCCATTTTGATATGGCGCACGAACTCCTGTTGCTCATACGTGCCGCGCACGGCTTCGAAGTCGTCCAGACGGGTCTGTTCGTTTCCGTCGATTCCGAATCCGATCTGCGAACTGCAATGAAATTCCTTCGCGGCATCCTCCAACAGGTGGTTATTGACTTCGGCAAACGCCTCGTGCCAGCGATTGAGGATCTTGAGCAAACATCCGATCGACAGATTCGAAAGATCGATCTTATACCGGGATTCCATCAACTGCGCGCTCCAGTTCCATTCGTACGAAGCGTAAGAAGACTGCAAGGTTTCGAATTCGCGTTGCACCTGATCGACCGATGCGATCGTTCCGTCTTCAATGCGTTGAAGCACTTTGTCGAGCTCCTCCTGCGGAACGATAAATCCCGCCAGGTCGATCCATTTGCCCGTACCTTCCTGAGAGTGTACCGGAAGCAGTTCGTGAAGTTGTTCCAACGTCGAAAAATCATTGTTCTTCAGATACCGGATCAATACGTTGCCCAGATACAGATCGACCGACTTTTCATAGTGTCGGATCCCTTTTTCGAGCGATGATCGCTTGATGATCGCTCCCTGATAATGAAAGCGGAGCGTATCGCGCGATGAACCTACCTGCAGTTGGTGTAACAAATCGAGCGCTTTGATGATCTTGCGCATCGTATACGGTGTGAGCAGGTCGAAATTGATCAGGTCGGGTTTGACCGGATCCGTCCGCTTGTCTCTCGCCGGCCATTTGAACGAGTCGCGAATCGTACCCACGCGTTGTAGGTTGGCTCCCGGCACGAGATGCGATTCGGTGCCCGACTGGATAATATAGGAGAATGGCAGATTGGTCGTATCCAGATGATTCATGTGGCGCCCCATCACCATTGTGAACGGACCGATGCGAGCGGGCCACAGGATGTATGAATCGGAAGCCATACGGCCGCCCCGCTCTACGATTCCTTGATGGATGGGCCCCAACTTATACATGTGGTTGCTTTGGTTGAATCCCGATCCGGCGTTCAAAAACGAATACATGGCGGCGATCAGAAGCGACGATTTATGCATCGATACCGAATAAGGGCCGGCGAATATGGCGCAAGCCTCGCCGTTTTCCATTTGGCAATTGCTGAAAAACAGCGAATCGTGTGCCGAGAACAGATGTCCGACATGGCTTGCCTGGCCGACGAACGAGCGGGTGATCTGCGCCCCGTCGGAGATTACCGTTCCCGATGAGAAGATGAAGTCGCGTGCGATCACGCCCGATCCGATCCGGCAGATCGCATCCTCATTGCTGTTGATCGATCCGTTTTCGAGCGACGCCACTCCGTAAAGACGCGCCGCTTCGCCGATGCGCACATTACGCAGCGATCCGCAGTTGATGATGCGCGCGCCTTTGCCGATCGTACCGTGTGTCGAGGCTACCGAATCCGCGTAAGCCGCGATCATCCGGTTCAGATTCGTCATCAGTTGGTTTCGGTGTCGGTACATGGCCAGGATATAGGCCGTCTGAGCCGAAAGTTTGTCATGAATAGGTACTTCCCGTCCGCCCGTTTCGTTGAGCACGTGCGAGTTGACGTCGTTGCCGAACTTCGAGCGTCCTTCGGTCAGGATGGTATGGGTGTTGAGGATAATCGCTTGTTCGGCGATATCGCAGTTGGCCAGATAGCCTCCGATGTTGCCGATCACGACATCATCGCCGATGTGGCAATTGTGGATTCGGGCGTTTTCAATACCCGACGGATAAGGGATTCCTCCCTCCAGTTTATGTTTTCGCCGGAAAGTTCCGAGCGTAATTTCTCCCGAGAATGTTACCGAACGAATTGATGAGGGATTGAAATCGGGTGCTACACGGATGCTTTCCCACTGATCGCATATACAATTCTGTTCTTGAAGCTGCTTGATTTCATCAATTGTCAGTTTCCGGAAATTTTGCATAAGTTGCTTTTTAAAATATATAAAATGCCAATTAAAATTTACTAACTGCAAAGTTAGGTAAAACTGTTTGTATTTTTTACTACACCGGGGTGTGGTGATGCTTGTGTTTAATAATACGGCGTATTGTGGCGAGTGATATTAAAATATAAGGCGAGGTATTTGGGAGGATGTTTGATTAAGTTTTTTAATAAACGGGAAATTAATGATTAAAATTAAAAATATTAATTTGTTTGATGTGCAAATCCTTTTTTCAAATCAGACAATTCTTTTGGATATAACTGTTAATAAACATCTGCTCTAAATATTGTTTAAAATATAATTTAACATTTTAAAAAGCCTTATTGGAGAATAAAAATTCGGTTGAGATGCTAAAAATGGATGTTTGCTTGAATAAATCAGAACGAATGCCTGTCATTTTTCGGTTTACGAGCCTTTAAACGCATATTCGAAGGCGAGTTAACGAGCGATTCTTCATGGATAAACAAGCGTTTACAAGCGAGTGAATGAGAAAAATTTACCCGGATTTTCAGTTTTATCAAGGCGTATTTTTTTCTCTTGTCAAGCAGGGAAGCGGTTGGGTTGAGGCGTAGAACGGGCTGAAAATAAAAAAGCCTCCCGGCGGTACCGGAAGGCTTGGTATGAGGATGACGGAGAACCGCCGTTAGGGATCAATCGTAGTTTTCGTAATCTTCGTCGTATTTCTGAAACAGGAAGTCGTTGTATGGGAATCGTTGTACATGGATCTCTTTCACCATTTCATACATGCGAAGCTTGAGTTCCTCGATATTTTTACGCTCTTTGGCTGAGATGAACAGGCAGTTGTTGTTCATTTTCGACATCCAGGTCTGTTTCATTTCCTCCAACGTGATGTTTTCGCGGGTGCGTGGCGTGAGATCGTCTTCGTCTTTCGGCACGTGGCGATAGGCGTCTACTTTGTTAAACACGAGCAGGACAGGTTTGTCTTCCGCACCGCACACTTCGTTCAGCGTCTTGGTCACCACTTCATACTGCTCTTCGAAGTTGGGGTGAGAGATATCCACCACATGCACCAACAGATCGGCTTCACGCACCTCGTCGAGAGTCGATTTGAACGACTCCACCAGATGGGTCGGCAATTTGCGGATGAAACCTACGGTATCGGCCATCAGAAACGGCAGATTCTCGATGATCACCTTGCGCACGGTCGTATCGAGCGTGGCAAACAGTTTGTTTTCTGCGAAAACGTTGGATTTGCTCATCAGGTTCATCAGCGTGGATTTGCCCACGTTGGTGTATCCTACCAAAGCGACACGCACCATTTTCCCGCGGTTCTTGCGTTGGGTGGCTTTTTGGCGGTCGATCTGTTTCAGCTCCTCTTTCAGACGGGAAATCTTGTCGAGGATGATACGGCGGTCGGTTTCGATCTGGGTTTCACCCGGTCCGCGCATCCCGATCCCCCCTTTTTGGCGCTCGAGGTGAGTCCACATGCGGGTAAGTCGAGGCAATAGATACTGGTATTGCGCCAATTCCACCTGAGTTTTCGCACTTGCCGTCTGAGCGCGGTTGGCGAAGATATCGAGGATCAGCGTCGTACGGTCCAGAATCTTCACCTGAAGTTCGCGTTCGATGTTGCGAAGCTGTTTGGGCGAAAGGTCGTCATCGAAAATGACCAGTCCGATTTCGTTCTCCTGAATGTATTGTTTGATCTCTTCCAGCTTACCGGCACCCACGAATGTAACGGGATTGGGTTGGTCGATGCGCTGAAGAAACTTCTTTACGGGTTCCGCTCCTGCCGTCTCGGCAAGAAAAGCCAGTTCGTCGAGATACTCGTTGGCCTTAGCCTCATTTTGAGTATTGGTGATCAAACCGACCAGGATGGTTCTTTCGTTCTCTTGTTTGGATAAGATGAAATCTTTCATCGGAAGTGTATTAATCGTTTATGAATACGTCGTTTTAGGGATCATGACCCGATTCGGGCCTGATGCACCTGCAAAGATAATGAATATCACGCAAACTAAGGGGCGTTACTCATTTTTAGCGGGATAAGGATGTCACCGAAAGATGCTTCGCAAACGAATGCTCGGGTAACACTTTCGCCCGAAGCGATAAAATGAGTATATTAGATTAACAATTTTCACGAATAAAAGTATGAAAACGCTCAGATTTAAAAACGGAGACGAAATGCCGGCGCTAGGTTTAGGTACTTGGCAGGCGGGTCCCAACGAAGTGAAGATGGCTTTGAAAGAGGCTGTCAGCAATGGATACAGACACATTGATTGCGCGGCCGTTTACGGCAACGAAGCCGAGATCGGCGAAGCGCTCCGCGAATTGTTTGACGAACGCGTCGTCTGCAGAGAGGATCTATCGCAAGAGAAGCATTGAATTGAAGCCCCAGTAAACGGCTGCCGTAACTATAACGGTCCTAAGGTAGCGAAATTCCTTGTCGGGTAAGTTCCGA
>CAMTOW010000051.1 GCA_947074245.1 uncultured Bacteroidales bacterium
TGGTCCGCGCCGAAGCATCGTGTATGTAGATATGGAAAATGTGCTCGTCGATTTTGAATCGGGATTGCTGCGGATTACCCCTCAGTTGCAGAGACGTTATGAGGGAAAAGAAGATGAGATTCCCGGATTATTCTCGCAAATGACACCCATAACGGGCGCGATCGAAGCATATCGGCTACTGACACGGCATTATGAGGTATACATCCTCTCGACGGCTCCCTGGAACAATCCCAGCGCCTGGAGCGACAAACTCCGGTGGGTACATCATTACTTGGGAGAAGATGCGTATAAACGTTTGATTCTGACCCATCACAAAGAATTGAATATCGGCGATTATCTGATCGACGACCGATTGAAGAACGGCGCGGGAGAATTTCGGGGCAAACTACTTCATTTCGGAGCCGAATTTCCCGATTGGAACAGCGTGCTGGATTATCTATTACCGCTACGAAACGAAGAAAATCCAGAATCGTCCGATTGAACGATTCTGGATTTTCCATATAGAATAACAGGGTTCTTCCTGTTTGTTTTCTCACCTCAATCGCAATGGAGTGATTAGATCAACTCGATTACGATTTCGTCCGCATCTTCGGCAAACTTGATTTTACCTTCGCGAGCCAACCAACCCAAAGCCATATACAGGTCTTTGTCTTTCAATTTGGTCGCTTTCTTCAAACTTTTCATAGATTGATCGTTTGCAGTGCTTAATGCACCCCAAATCAACCCGGCATTCGCACCGATGATTTCTTGATTCATGTTAAAAGGAATTTTAATTAGACAATATTTTGGTTTATTAAATGTTTATCAAAGATAATAACATTTTTGATTTTTAAAATCAATATAGTTTAAAATCAATCAATTCAAAACCATTTTAATACCATATACGCAGCAATGACATAAATATGTAATCAATTATTGGAATAAAACGCTTGATACGCAGCCTGCTTCGAGCGTCAAAATGTATGAATATCCTAAAATACACAACAAACAACACAAATAATAGTTTTGTAAAAACCGCAAAATCCATATCCCAAGCCGAGGTGAAACAAAAAGGGCTTATGCGCAGCGAATATCGCGCATAAGCCCTTTTCAGAGTGATCCGCAACGGGATCTATTTGAGGAAAAATAAAAATAACAGCGGAATGATCACTCCGATCGCAAACTCGATGCCTCCGCGCCCGATAAAACCTTTCGGCCCTTTTATCATCAAAATACCGGTCAGTGTGATCACCAACAGGCATACGGCGAAAATATCGGAAAACCAGGTCCACCAGCGAGTCGGGTTGTAATGCAGACGATTGACTGCGCTCAGAAACGGACGCCGTTTCAGGTGTTCGTAACGCGCCTGCCCCGTACGTACATCCACCAAAAGCGACGAGCCTCCTTTGATGAATACTTTCATCACCTCGGTGTCGGGATAATAATGCTTGGTGTAGTTTTTCTCCTGATCCACCTGACGCAAAAAATCGACGGCCTGCTCTTTGCTCGCTTTTTCTTCCATCGGAAAAGTTCCGTCAAGCTGAATGATCGAGTTGGTAACACTGTAATCGGAATTGAAATCTGCTTTATGATTCAGGCAGATTCCGGAGATCGCATAGATAATGATTACTCCCGAGAATAAAAAAGAAAGGTCGCGGTGAATGCCGCGACTCCACTTTCTTACGGAAGGCATAATTTTATTGGACTTCATAGTTAGTCGCTACGACATGGTAAAAACTGAGATAATTTTTGCCTTCTTCGGCATTGCGCAACGCGATACGTTCGCGAAACTTGGCGATACGTTCGTCGGTCGAAGAGGTAGCCTCTTCATTACGCGCTTTCTTTTCGGTGGCACAACCGCCTTCACCCGGATTTCCATGCTCCTGAGCTTCGGCTGCCAATTCTTCTTCCCACGCATTCAGATACGCCTCGTCAATACGCTCCTCTTCAAGAACTCCGCTCACGACTACGATCGAATTGACTACATCGGGTTTGAACTGACCGATCTTACCGTCGGCTTCGACCCGTAGGGTGTGGTTGTCGTCGCTCCCCATCAGGAACAGTTTCTTTCCACCGTGCTGACAGATATGCGTACACACTCCGCTGACGCGAACCGTATCACCTACAAGGGATGAAGAGACAGTCAGCAACTCATCGACATCATATACTTTCGCTTCTTTTTCTGCATGGACTGCGCTTTTCTGAGAGGAATTGCCGGAACAAGAACTGAATAATGCTACGAGCATAACGAACACGGCATAAATAACAGACTTAATCGTATTCATAACAGATGAATTTTAAATTTATATCGTATGGTAAAGATAATAAAATCAGTCAGATAAAAGATATCACTCGGTTGTTTAATCGAATTGAACCGTATTACTCAAAATAAAGCGTTTCAATCTCGGTTGCCTCAGCATATCGTATCAATAAATCCTTGCTCAGCGCGACCGCCTCCTCAAAACCGTCACCTCCGTCGTATCCGTTGATGATCATCAATAACTGATCGGTTTCGGGAGTAAGTTTGGTTCGCTCCTCATCGCTTGTAGGAGTACCGATTCCACCCTCCGCATCTCGATACAGCGGAAGCCCCTCGATATTCAACACGCCTCGCCCGATTCCCTGAAAGACATCTTCGGCGGTTCCTACGTCCAAACGCAACGTGTCGCCCTGGATCCGGCTCTCATCAAATCCGCCGATCGAATACCCCGTTTGGATCGAAACCAAGTTGATCAGATCGACAAGCGTATTGATCCGGTAAAGCGATTTTTCCTTCAAAATACGACGACACAGGCTTTCGGCGGAAGGACGATAACGATTGGGATCCTTACCCAACAGCTTATACGCTTGCCGGGTAGTTTGAATGGGCTTTCGCTTGTTGATGTCTTCGACCTGATGGGTCGATGCGAACGATTCCGTAAGCTGATCGATCTCAGCCCATAGTCCCGGATCGGAAAGGGTGTTGGAAACGGAGCAGGAAAGCGCGACTCCCCGAAAACCCGTAATTCGGTTTCGGAATGTTTCAGATAAAATTATTTTTTTCATGCAATTGGTTTGATACGAAAAAACGATTGCCAATAAGACATATCGCTAAAAAGAAGTTCAAAATTAGAGCATATTCTTACAAATAAGCGTATTTCAGATGAATATTTGATTCGGATCGTAGATTGGAACAGATTTAATTTTTATTTTTGTTCACAAACATTATAATAATAACTAAAAAATTAATCATGGGCATAACTAAACTTTCTGTTGGTGCTTCAATCTCGCAGGGATGGTCTCTTATGAAAAAACACTGGTTGGTGTTGATCGGTCTGATGCTTGCTTATTCAATCATTATTTCCATCATTTCGTTGTTCGGCGGGAGCAATGTTTATTCTTTCTGGTATTGGATCATCCAGATATTCACCATTGTTTTGGGTTGGGCTTTCAGTACGGGTTATACGAAAATGTATCTGAATGCGGTTGACGGAGAGGAACCTTCGTTTGACGTATTTGCAAAAACAGCAAGAAAAATTCCCGGATTCGTTGTGATTCAAATTCTTTATTCCCTCATCGTATTGGTCGGGTTGGCTCTACTGATCGTACCGGGCATCTGGTTGGCTTGCCGTCTGTTCTGCACACCGTTGATCTATCTGGATCGTGAAAACTGCACAATCGGAGACGCATTCCGCGAAAGCTTTGAAATCACCAAAGGCAACGCTGGCAGTGTATTCCTTCTGTACCTTGCAAGCATCGGGATTGCCATCGTGGGTCTGATCGCATGTATCGTAGGTGTATTGCCGGCTGCGGTAACGATTACATTCGCATTCATATGCGCTTATCGCATGCTTCGTAACAACAACGAATCAAACTCCGCTATGGAGAACCGAATTTAAACTTGATAACAAGACCCTCCTGATTTGACAAAATCAGACGAGAAGTCGATTTATAGAAATCCCCTGAAGCTTTGATTTGAAACTTCAGGGGATTTTTGCATCATGAAACGACACGAACGGTCATTCTATCTCATTGATTCGGAAATCAGCTTCGCATCACGCGGCAAATATTTCCGGAACATTCTTCCAAAATCTTACGAAACTGAGGATAATCGGGATTTATCTGATAAACCAGTTTCACCTCATCCAGGCATTTATCGAGATAGGCAGGCGCAAAGACCACTTCTCCGATCACGGGTTCCAAATATTCCCGACATTTCGCAGGATGGAAACCGGTTAGGAAAATTCCTTTCTCTCCTTCTTTCAGGTGATCGTGCAGCCCCTGATAGACACATGCGCTCTGGATATCGAGCAGATAATCGATCGCTTCGTGAAGTCTGGCCAATGTGCGTCGCATGGCACGCTCGGTATAATTCACGCCGGTTACCTCTTTTTTGATATTTTCGGGATGGATTCCATATAATTCTTTTATCCGATAGAAATTGCCCGGATCATCCACTTCGATGTATTTGAACTGATGCGGATCCACGTCTTTCATCTCGCCCGTACGTAAATAATACAACAAACTGTCGTCGATCGTACTGGCATCGATGAAACGACTGATCGGAACGCCCATACGGACTGCCATCAACCCCGCCAACAAATTGCCGGGACTACCTCCGGGAACCGCGAAAACCGGTTTTCCGGTATTGCCTGCTTTGACATATTGGGCGTACGCATAGAAGTAATAAACAATCTGTGGCAACAATCGGGCGATGTTGCACGAATTGGCTGAAACCAATCGCTGACGTCGGTTCAATTCGGTATCGTTGAATGCGCTCTGAACCAAAGCGACACAATCGTCGAACGAGCCGTTCACCTCGATGGCATGCACATTGCCACGCAACGTAGTGATCTCTTTCTCCTGCATCTCGGTAAGTACTCCCTGTGGGAAAAGCACGTAGACATTGAATCCGGGAAGGTCGAGAAACCCATTAGCGATCGCCGCACCCGTATCTCCTTTGGTAGCGACAACCACATTGACTACGCCTCGCATCCGTTTCTGCTGAATCAGGGCGGCAGTGAGACGCGCCATGAAGCGTGCGCCGATGTCCTGATAAGAACCGGTCGGCCCATAATATAACTCCAAACTGAAGATCGAATTCTCGATCTCCCGAAGGGGTATTTCGAATGAAAACGTGTCATTGACAATTTCCTGCAAATCGCGGGCGGGTATCTCATCGCCTATAAATTCATCCAACACAACATATGCGATCTCTTTCAAAGACATCTCCGCGATGTTATGAAAAAACGCATCGGGCAAACGCCGAATCTCTTCGGGCATAAACAGCCCCCCGTCTACAGGCATTCCTTTTAAAACGGCCTCTTCCAGGCTGGACGGAGCAATAGCTCCGTTTGTGCTGTAATATTTCATCTCCTCACTCCTCTTTCTTTCAATCGTTGTTTAAATATAGCGAAACTTCTAATGCTCCGTCGGGAAATAAGAATCTTTAGCGGATGTTGGCAATTGATATAATATCGGCAAAAACACCTGCCGCCGTCACAGCGGCACCAGCGCCATATCCTTTGATTTCCATCGTATATTCTTTATAACGCTCAGTCGTTAATAAAATTATATTGTTACTGCCTTCCAGATTATAAAATGGATGACGGCTATCTACCTCACGCAACTCGACGGATGCCTTTCCATCGCAATAAGAAGCTACGAAACGATACCGTTTATCGGATGCGGCAAGACGCTTGCGACGCTCTTCAAACTCAGCATCCAGTTCGGGAATTCGACTCCAGAAATCATCGACCGAACCGTCGAAACATGCCGGCGGCAGGAAAAGATGTTTTTCTACGTCGGACTGTTCGATCCGGTATCCCGACTCGCGGCTTAATATGACCAATTTACGGATCACGTCCGAACCGTTCAGATCCAGGCGCGGATCGGGCTCGGCATATCCTGCTTCCTGTGCCATACGAATCGCCTTGCTAAGGGGAATGTCTTCTCGCAACACATTAAATATGTAATTGAGCGTACCCGACACGACCGCTTCGATACGAAGTATCTTATCTCCCGAGTTAATCAAACTATTGATCGTATTGATGATCGGAAGCCCCGCTCCTACGTTGGTTTCGAAAAGATATTTCACTCCTTTGAAACGGGCGACGCGTTTTAGCCCTGCATAATTATCATACGAAGAGGAAGACGCGATCTTATTGGCCGTAACCACATTGATATTATGATCGAGCAAGGTATAATATAGGTCGGCAATCTGCTGAGACGCCGTACAATCGACGAATACCGGATTGAAAATATTCATCCGGATCACTTCCGAAGCGATGAATTCAGGATTGGATGATAATTGAGACTGATTCAGCTCCTCTTCCCAATTATCCAAATCGATGCCATCCCGATTGAATACACAATGGCGAGAATTGGCAAGCCCCACGACTCGGATCCGCAACGCATTTTGTTGCAACAGGTTCTCCTGCTGCTTACGGATCTGCTCCAACAGGTTTTTACCAACCAGTCCGAGCCCGGATATAAAGATGTTCAAAGCCTGATATTCGGAAAGGAAAAACGAATCGTGAATTACATTCAGAGCTTTGCGGAGGTATTGCACGTCGATTACGAATGAGATATTCATCTCGGCAGCACCCTGAGCCAATGCAATCACATTGATACCGTTTCGACCCAAAACGTCGAATAGTTTTCCCGCGATGCCCGGAGTGAGTTTCATATTCTCTCCTACGACCGCAACCGTAGCCAGATTGCGTTCGGAGATCATTTCGTTCATCTCACCCATAGCGATCTCCGGAGCGAACTCCCGGTTCAGCACCTCTACCGCCAGATCGACATCCTCATTACGAACCCCAATCGAGGTATTGTTTTCGGAAGATGCCTGTGAAACCAAAAAGACACTGATTCCCGATTTCGCCAACGCACGGAAAATCCGGTAGTTCACACCGATCACACCGACCATACCCAATCCGGAAACCGTGATCAGAGACGTATCATCGATCGAAGAGATTCCTTTGATCGGTTTATCGATCGAATCCGGAGAATCATTCGATATGAGCGTTCCTTCCGCTTCGGGATTGAACGTATTTTTTATATAGATCGGAATATTCTTATGACAAACGGGATAAATGGTAGGCGGATACAATACGCGCGCGCCGAAGTTGCACAACTCCATCGCTTCAATGAAGGTCAGGTGTTTGATCACGTATGCGTTATTGATGATGCTCGGATCGGCAGTCATAAACCCGTCGATATCCGTCCACAACTGCAATGATTCGGCATCCAGCGCTGCGGCTACGATCGAGGCTGTATAATCCGAGCCACCTCTGCCGAGGTTGGTCGTTTCGCCCGTTTCCCGATCCGAAGAGATGAAACCGCCCAAAATAACTCTCTTGCCCGAAGTTTGTTCAAAACAACCCCGAACCAGACGGTTGGTCAATTCAAAATCTACGGTATGTTTATTGAATTGCGTCTCGGTCTTGATGATTTCGCGCGCATCCACGAGCAACGCGTCATCAATGACCCGACTTAGAATCAAAGCGGAAAGCCGCGTTCCATAACTCAAAACCATCGCTAAAGTCTTGTCGGAAAGGTCACGCACCAGGAAGATTCCCCGAAAAATATTCCCCAACTCATCCATGATTTCACGGACCTGAACACAAGCAGCCTCATCTTTCTTTTCGCTCAACAATCCGCGTAAAATCTCTTCGTGACGAAGAATGATTTCTCCGAACATTTGGTAGTAACGATTATCACCCTGAGCTGCCATTCGAGCCGTATCGGTAAGCATGTCATTCGTACCGCCGAAAGCTGATACGACAACGACAACCGGTGTTTCACTGGCTTCGACTATTTTTTTAACATTCAGGATGCTATCGACCGTTTTTACGGAAGAACCGCCAAATTTCAATACATTCATCATTCTAAAGTTGAAAATTATAAGTTACAGATATGTTACGAAACGCGCTTCAAAATGGCATTATGCTATTGAAACGCAATATTAATCAATATTTATTGGGAATTAAAATGAATCCTTTTTTAAAAATGCAGATTAGAATGATGTAACGAATAGATATGAAGAATCGGGATATGGCTACAAAGTGTATTTTCGAAAAAAAACTTCCGCTTTATTTTCAAGACAAAAAACTGATTATATTCTGAAAAATAGTATAGTAAAAGAAAAATGAATTGTTTACATTTGTGCCAAGCGAGGAAATTTGTGTTAAATAGCGAACAATATCTTTCTTTATGTCAGACAATACCATCTTAGCCCTATGAACAATATTAAATCAGCTGTCCTTTTGATATATACCGGAGGTACCATCGGAATGATTGAAAATTCCGAAACCGGTGCGCTCGAGTCGTTTAATTTTCATCATCTCCTGGACAACGTTCCGGAGTTGAAAAAACTCGGGTCATCGATTTCGACACTTCAATTTGATCCGCCTATCGACTCGTCCGATATGGATCAGGACAAATGGGTCGAGTTGGTCCGTATCATTTCTGAGAACTATAACTATTTTGACGGATTTGTCGTTCTTCACGGAACCGATACGATGGCATATACGGCTTCGGCTTTGAGCTTTATGTTGGAAAATCTGGACAAACCGGTGATTCTGACGGGATCCCAATTACCGATTGGCGTATTGAGAACCGACGGAAAGGAAAACCTGATCACAGCCATTGAGATCGCGGCAGCAAAAGAAAACGGAAAACCGATCGTACCGGAAGTATGTATCTTGTTTGAAAACTTCCTGATGCGCGGAAACCGTACCCGTAAAATCAACGCGGAAAACTTCAATGCGTTCCGTTCTCAAAACTATCCACCGCTTGCTCGCGTCGGGATTCATATCAAATATGATACTCATCTCGTATTGCACAACAGCACCAACCGCCCCCTTCGCCCCCATTATCTCATGGATCCGAACGTGGTGGTTCTGAAAATATTCCCGGGAATTACTCCGCAAACCGTAAATTCCATTCTGAACATTCCGAATCTGAAAGGAGTGGTAATGGAAACATTCGGTTCGGGCAACGCGATGACGAAACAATGGTTTCTGAATGCGCTTAAAGCGGCGGTAGAAAGAGGTATCGTTATCGTAAACGTAACCCAATGTTCGGGAGGTTCCGTACAGATGGGGCTGTATGAAACGGGCAATAAATTAAGCGAAACAGGTGTAATCAGCGGATATGATATCACTACCGAAGCCGCACTTACCAAATTGATGTTCTTGTTCGGTCATAACATGACTCCTCAAGAGGTGAAAGAACATATGAGAGCGGCTCTCGTCGGAGAATTGACCCTACATATCTAAAGAATCACCCAAGACCAACAACGTTGAAATATTAAGTATATCGGGATAACTCTCCCCGATTAAACAGACGATCCGGGTAACCGATCGAAAGCCAAATACAGATAATTGAAAAAGACTCCTTTGTCGAACGATTCAACATCGCCAGGCAAAGGAGTCTTTTCATTTGGGAAGAACTTAATAGGTAGACCCAAACGATGGTATCGGCTATTTGATGTTGTCGTATAAAAAAGAAGACCCGATTTTGTCGATAATCGACAAAATC
>CAMTOW010000052.1 GCA_947074245.1 uncultured Bacteroidales bacterium
ATAAGCGAGCTTCTTTCGGTTTGATGTCGAAAGAAGCTCGCTTTCTTTATATCCGGGCTGCCGCTTCGGAAAGGGCTGCTCGGGTTTTGTCGGTTTTCTGCCTGATCGGAAGTGATTCCCTGCCTGAGCGAAGTTCGTTTTCACGCCGATTACTGCTCGTTTACATCCGTTTTAACGGCTGTTTATACGCTTCTTCATGTACGTTTGACGGCGATAAAACGATTTATCGCCAGTCGGTAAATTCGATTCGGTCAAGCGCGAAATGATCTTTTTCCAGATCCGAAAGGATTGCGTCCAGGATCGGTTTGTCGAGTTGAGGAGTGCGGGAAAGGATCCACAACGAAGCGCGTTTCTTATCGCTCACCACCGCGTAGCGATAGTCGGGGTCGAGGCGAATGATCCGATAGTCTCCGCTGAAGGGCGCGAAGAAGGTAACCGACAAGACGGCGTTGCCCGTACCCTCTACGACGCGGGCTTTGCCCCGGGCGATGTGGAGACGGCCGTTGCGGTATCCCTTGTTGATTACCCGGATGTAGTCTTTTTCGGCGCTGTATTCGGCCGTAACGCGGGTCATGTGTTTCTCAAACCATTTCGGATAACGGGCTATTTCGTACCATAGACCTGCGTATCGGTCGAGATCGACAGCGGGAACGGTTGCGGGAGGAGAATTGTGTGGAGACATATCGAGCGGATTAAAGTGAACGGTTGATTGAATTTCTAACCCATCGGCGCTCCGGATGGTTCACTCTCGGCGCTCCTATTTTGGATGAATGGCGAAAACGGATCGCCCGGAAACAGAAAAACGGACGTACGGCACCCAAAATGCCATACGTCCGTTTGTTTATCGGAACGAGTCGGTGTGTGCCCGACCTTCGTTATTCGCTTTTCTTTTTGCCCGACGATTTCCCTTTGGAGGAAGATGAGGAGCGTCTGCGACCTCCCGAACGGGATTTATTGCCCGAATCCGACGATCTTCTCGACTGTTGTCGCGGCTTATTGGCCGGTAACGGGCGGATAGCGGCTGTGCCGCCCTCGCCTTCGGCAGGAATCTCATCGCTCACCAACGCGAAATCCACGATTTTGCGTTCGATGTTGGTGCGGGCTACCTGGATCGTGATCGGATCGCCCAGACGGAATACGCGTTTGTTGTTGCGTCCTATCAGGCAATAACTCTTGTCGTCGAACACATAGAAGTCGTCGTCCAGATCGCGGATCGGAACCATCCCTTCGCATTTGTTCTCGTTGATCTCTACATAAAGCCCCCATTCGGTTACTCCCGAGATCACGCCTTCGTAGATTTTGCCCAGATGTTCGCTCAGGAATTCCACCTGTTTGTATTTGATCGAAGAGCGTTCGGCATTGGCTGCGAGCTGTTCGCGCTCGGAACAGTGCTTGCACAGTTCTTCGTATTTTTCGGCACTCGCGCTGCGGCCTCCGGCCAGATAGCGTTCGAGCAGACGATGCACCATCATGTCGGGATAACGGCGGATCGGCGAGGTGAAGTGGGTGTAGTATTCGAACGCCAGACCGTAGTGTCCGATGTTGTCGGTCGAATATACCGCTTTCGCCATCGCGCGGATCGCAACGGTTTCGATCAGATTCTCTTCGCACGTACCTTGTACGGAGTCGAGCAGGCGGTTGATCGATTTGGATACGTCGCTGTTGCTGCCTTCCGTCTGCAGGTTGTATCCGAAACGGCGGATGAACGTCGCGAAGTTTTCCATTTTTTCCGGATCCGGAACGTCATGGATACGGTAAACGAACGTTTTCGGTTTTCGGTTTTTCTCCGGTTTTCCGACAAATTCCGCCACCGTCTTGTTGGCAAGCAACATAAACTCTTCAACCAGTTTGTTGGAGTCTTTGGCTACCTTGAAATAAACGCTCACCGGTTTTCCGTTCTCGTCGATGTTGAAGCGCACCTCATGACGGTCGAACGCGATCGCGCCGTCGCGGAAACGCCCCTGACGCAGTTTCTTCGCCAGTTCGTCGAGTTTGAGGATCTCTTCTTTATAATCGCCGTCACCGGTTTCGATGATATCCTGAGCCTCTTCGTAGGTGAAGCGACGGTCGGAATTGATCACGGTACGCGCGATGCGGTAATCCACCACCTCGGCATTCTCGTTCAGTTCGAAGATACAAGAGAAAGCGAGTTTCTCTTCGTTCGGACGAAGTGAGCAGACGCCGTTGCTCAGGTGTTCGGGAAGCATCGGTACCACGCGGTCAACCAGATAGACCGAAGTAGCTCGTTTTTCCCCTTCGATGTCGATGATATCGCCCGGTTTCACATAATGGGTCACGTCGGCGATATGTACGCCCACCTCCCAGTTGCCGTTCGGCAGTCGGCGCGCCGAAAGGGCATCGTCGAAGTCTTTGGCATCGTGCGGGTCGATGGTAAACGTGGTGATTCCTCGGAAATCTTCACGGCGCGCGATCTCGTCGGCCGACACTTCGAACGGAATCTTTTCAGCTTCTTTCGAGATGTTTTCCGGATAATCGTACGGCAAGCCGTATTCGGCCAGGATGGCGTGGATCTCGGTATTGTTTTCGCCCGTAGGCCCCAATACGTCGATCACCTCACCGATCGGATTTTTGGCCTTTTCGGGCCAGTCGATGATGCGCACTACGGCTTTGTCGCCGCTTTTCCCTCCGAGAAGTTTCTCTTTCGGAATGAAAATATCGTTGGCAAGGAATTTATTGTCGTTGATAAGGAATGCATAGTTGGGCTGCACGTCCAGAACTCCGATGAAAGTCTGCGGTACGCGTTCGATGATCTCGACCACTTCCCCCTCCGGATCCTGTCCTTTGCGGCGCGCGGAAAGAAAAACCTTCACTTTATCGCCGTTCATGGCGCGCATGGAGTTACGTTCGGCAACGAAAATACCGTCTCCTCCGTCTTCGGGAATCAGTTGGTTCTTACCGTTGCTTCTGCGCTCGAATTTGCCGATAACCTCTTTGCCTCGAGCATTGTATTTGTATTTTCCGATCGACGTTTCGATCAGAAAACCATCTTCTTTGAGTTCGTCCAGCAATCCGAAGACTTGTTGTCTCAACATGTCTCGTTTAACTCCGATCGCTTCGGATACTTGTTTGTAGTTGTATGTCTGTGATGGGTTTTCTTTGAAAAAACTGACAATCATAGGCAGCAACTCTGTCTTTTTCATCCTTCCTTTACGCGGGGATGATGTCTCATTTTTTGCCATAAATCACGGTCTAAAGTGAACGGGAATTGTTTACTCTCCATACAAAGTAAAACAATTCCCGTTCAATTATGTTAGCAAACTGAATAAAAATATCAATTGACCTTATTCTTCCATCATATCGCCATTCATCGGTTCGCGATTCTGATTGTTTGGTTTCTTTTTGCCATTTTTCATGTTTCCGAAGTTGTAGGAAACGCTGATTCCGGCTTGGCGTCTGCCCCACTTCATGCGGCTGATCTGATCGAATCCTTCGCCATAGGTATGGGATTTCATCCGGCGAGAGTCCAAAAGGTCTCTTCCGGTGATCGCCACGGTGAGTTTCCGATCGAGGAACGAACGGCGGATACCCGCGTCGAGCCAGTATGATTCGAACGTTTTGCCTTGCGCGGTCTTCACGGCCGAATTGTAGTTACCGGTCACCTGAAGGGATAGTTTCCACGGCAGGGTTACGTTGGCAATCAGGCGCGCGTCCCACGAGAAGTCTTTGCTTCCGTCGTAATGGTAGGTGGTTTGTTCGCGACCATAGGTATAATCGAACGCGTCGATGTGGTAATAATACATATTGACCGTCGTGGTCAGGTCGAGAATGCCGAACAGGCGGTTCTTGCCTACCAGTTCGAGACCGGCGCGGCGCGAATCGGTCGCATTGTCGTAGGTCGTATAAAGCGTCTGGTTCTCCATATAGCTCACGCGCTGGATCACATCGCTCGTGGTGCGGTAATATAACGATGCCGACAGCATGTGCGCATCCCAGTTCTTGATGTAGTTGAATTCGAACGAGTTGGAGAATTCCGGATCAAGAAACGGATTACCGAACGAGATGTTCGCCGAGTCGGAAATGTTGGCGAACGAGTTGAGCTGACGGCCGCGCGGACGGTTGATACGGCGCGTATAGTTGATTTGGAATTCGTTATCCTTCGGCAGCGAATACGATAGGAACAGGCTCGGGAACAGGTCGAAATACGATTTCGTGTTCTCTACCGGCACTTTCTGTCCGTTCTCCATTCCGGTCGATTTGGCTTTGTACCAGGTGTATTCGCCGCGAAGCCCCGCCTGATAGCTGAATCGTTCGTATTTACCGGCAGCCGATCCGTAGATCGCCTGGATGTTTTCGTCGTAATCGAAGATGTTGTAAAGAGATTGCTCTTCAAACTGAGGCAGTTTGTCGAAACTGTTCCAGGTTTGAGCATTGGTACGATGGGTACTGATGTTGCCTTTATAACCGGCTTCCACTTTGATGACGTCGTTGATCTTGTTGCTGTAATCGCCCTGGATTTCAAGGCTTTTGCGTTTGCGCGGATCCTCCTGAAGCTGATAATAGGTATTGTCGCCCGATATCTGCGTATAGTGGGATGTTCCCGAACGATCCATATAATCGTATGAAACGGCAAAGCGAAGATCTTGATCTTTGCTGAAGGTATGTGTATAATCTACCGATCCCTGAAGCATCAGATGGTCGTTTTCCGAACGGGTGTCGCGGATGGATTTGCTGATATCGCCCGTCGGCAGGAAGTTGGTATATCGGATCGAGTTGTCGCGGTCGTGGCTGCCGTCCATCACCGATCCGCTGAAACTCAAGGCGTCTTTCTTTGAGAAGTTGTAGGTCAGTCCCAATCGGCCGAAGATACCTCCGCCGTGTCCTTTTCCTTTTCCGTCTTGAAGAAGGTTGGTCTCGCGGTCGTCATTCCACGAAGTACGGTCGGTATGGCTGGTCATACGCATCTCGCGTCGACGATATCCCACGCTGGCATACCCTTCCCATTTATCGTAGTTCATATTGATGTTGGCGCTGGCTCCGTATCCGCCCTGGGTATCGCCGTTGGCGGAAACGCCTCCGTAATAACCCATTTTCTTCTCTTTCTTCATCACGATGTTAATGATCCCGGCCGATCCTTCCGAACTGAAACGGGACGACGGGTTGGTGATCACTTCGACCGACTCGATGCTTTCGGCAGGGAGCTGTTCGAGAATCTGAGCACGGTTGTCTTCCGAAAGACCGGAAGGACGGCCGTTGATCCAGATCGTTACGCTCGAATTGTTACGCAACGACACGTTCCCTTCGTTATCGACCGTAACGGATGGGATATTGGCCAACGCGTCGGAAGCGGAACCTCCGGCACTGGCGATATTCTGATCTACGTTGAATACTTTCTTATCGACTTCGAAGCGCATCTGCGAACGTTGGCCCGTCACTTGCACCTCTTTGAGAACTTTCGAATCTTCGCGTAATGAGACGGATCCGAGATTTACATTGCTTTTCTTCTTGGAGAGAACAACCGGCAGCTCGACCGTGCCGTATCCTACGAACGAAACACGTAGCTGATACGTACCTTCGGGAAGCGCGTCGATGGCGAAATTACCGTCTAAATCGGTCGTAAGACCTTTGATCATCTTGTCTGAACCCTCTTTGTATAGAGCGATGTTTACGAATTCGAGCGGTTCTTTATTGGAAGCGTCTACGATTTTTCCTTTTATTTCCTGGGAGAATGCCTGGAGCGACGCGGAAAGAGCGCCGGCTAACATTAAAATCTTATATTTCATTATCGGATAAGAGAGTGTTACATGGAGTAAAAAAACGTTTGGCTGAAACGATTTTTATCGTTACAGTACCTTTGACCGTAAAAAGTGGTTACGGTTTAAAACGTACCTGAAATTTTATGAATTTTTTTTGTGGATGAATTCCGAAAAAGGAATAAGCGGATATGCGGATGAATGTATATGGGATGATTGAAAGGCTTGAACCGGAGACGGGTTCTGACAGAAGTATCGTCCCGCACAAGGTAAAAAAATCCGCTATGGAAAACCTTTGGAAGGAATCCCATAGCGGAAAATATATTTTCAGGATCGGATCTTACGCATCGATTTTCGCGTAAGTCGCGTTCGCTTCGATAAACAGACGGCGCGGTTCTACCTCCTCGCCCATCAGCATCGAGAATACGTGATCTGCCTCGGTTGCGTTTTCAATGGTTACCTGACGCAATGTGCGGTGTTCGGGATCCATAGTGGTTTCCCAAAGCTGCTGCGCGTTCATCTCACCAAGACCTTTGTATCGCTGCGTATGGACAACGTTTTCATTTCCGTTACCATATTTCATGATGAACTGCTGACGCTGTTGTTCGTTCCAGCAATACTCTTCCACTTTACCTCGTTTGCATAGGTAGAGCGGCGGCGTAGCGATATACAGGTATCCGTTTTCGATCAACGGACGCATATAGCGGAAGAAGAACGTCATCAAAAGCGTGGCGATATGGCTACCGTCCACGTCGGCATCGGTCATGATGATCACTTTGTGATAACGAAGTTTCGTGATGTTCAGTTCTTTGGCATCGTCTTCGGTTCCGATGTGTACGCCAAGAGCGGTAAACATGTTTTTGATCTCTTCGCTGTCTAAAACGCGATGAAGCATCGCTTTCTCAACATTCATGATCTTACCACGAAGCGGAAGGATCGCTTGGAAGTTACGATGACGTCCCTGTTTGGCAGTACCGCCCGCCGAGTCTCCCTCGACCAGGAAGATCTCACAATCTTCGGGGTTGCGTGAAGAACAGTCGGCCAGTTTACCCGGCAGACCACCTCCGGTCATCGGTGATTTACGCTGCACCTGCTCGCGAGCCTTACGAGCCGCGAAACGAGCCGTTGCGGCAAGAATCACTTTTTCAACGATCGTACGCGCTTGTTTCGGATTCTCTTCCAGGTAATTACCCAAAGCTTCACCTACTGCCTGATCAACGGCACCGGTCACCTCGCTGTTACCCAGTTTGGTTTTCGTTTGCCCTTCGAACTGCGGTTCGGATACTTTTACGGAGATAACGGCTGTAAGACCTTCGCGGAAGTCGTCCCCGCTGATCTCAACCTTCACCTTATCGAGCATCTTCGAATCTTCGGCGTATTTCTTAAGGGTACGGGTCAGCGCACGGCGGAAACCTGCCAGATGGGTACCCCCTTCGATCGTGTTGATATTGTTGACGAACGAATAAACGTTCTCACTGTATGACGTGTTGTAAGTCATCGCCACTTCGACAGGAATACCCTGTTTTTCGGTCGTGATGTGGATCACGTCTTCGATCAGGTGTTCGCGAGAAGAGTCGATGTAACGAACGAATTCTTTCAGACCTTCGGTCGAATAGTAAATTTCCTGTTTGAACGATCCGTCTTCCAGGATTTCGCGACGGTCGGTAAGCGTCAGATGGATTCCCGCATTCAGGAACGCCAAATCGCGCAAACGAGCTGAAAGGATATCGAATTTATATTCCGTTACCGTAAAGATTGAATCGTCGGGACGGAACGTAACCGTGGTTCCTGTCTCATCGGTTTCGCCGATCACCTCTACGTCGTGCAAAGCCGCACCGCAAGAGAATTCCTGCATATGCACTTTGCCTCCTCTACGCACTTCGGCACGCAGATAGGTGGAAAGGGCGTTCACACAGGATACACCTACCCCGTGAAGACCTCCGGAAACCTTATAACTTCCTTTATCGAATTTACCACCGGCATGAAGCACAGTTAAAACAACCTCAAGGGCTGATTTCCCCTCTTTTTCATGGATATCAACCGGAATACCACGTCCGTTATCCACAACGGTAATGGAGTTGTCTTCGTTGATGGTAACCTCGATGTGAGTCGCGTATCCTGCCAACGCCTCATCGATAGAGTTGTCCACCACTTCGTATACGAGATGGTGAAGACCTTTGATACCGATGTCGCCGATGTACATCGCAGGACGTTTCCGTACCGCTTCCAAGCCTTCGAGTACCTGAATACTATCGGCTGAATATGTTTTGTTCTGTTCTTCTGACATAATCGTAATATGTTTGTTTTCAAACGAGAAAAGGTTATGCAAAGATAAAAAAATAGTGATTTTTATAGCAATCCGACAGGCAAGAAATGCCCTGAAAAGGAGGAGTTGAGTGAGAAAAATGAAGCCGGGAAGGATAAATACAAAAAAAGCGGACAATGCTTATCGCATTATCCGCTTTGTAGTCCATAGGGGAATCGAACCCCTCTTTCCAGAATGAAAATCTGGCGTCCTAACCGATAGACGAATGGACCGTCTTTAGGTCGACTCACGTCAAAAAAAAGACGTCATGAAAAACTATGACGGCTTTTGTAGTCCATAGGGGAATCGAACCCCTCTTTCCAGAATGAAAATCTGGCGTCCTAACCGATAGACGAATGGACCGGAGATATGACGTTATTAAGCCAATTTGTTGATATGCAAAGCCAACTTAGATTTCAAGTTGTTTGCTTTGTTTTTGTGGATAACGTTTCTTTTAGCAAGTCTATCCAACATACTGCTTACAGATGCATACAATGAAGTAGCTTCTTCTTTCGTAGTTAAAGCACGCAATTTACGTACCGCGTTACGGGTAGTTTTGCCATAATATCTGTTACGCAGATTTCTGGTGCGTGTCTGTCTGATTCTTTTGATTGATGATTTATGATTTGCCATCTCGACTAATCTATTTTAATTTTTTTGTTATTCGTAGTCCATAGGGGAATCGAACCCCTCTTTCCAGAATGAAAATCTGGCGTCCTAACCGATAGACGAATGGACCTTGTCCACAATACGAGATGTTTTCTTTTAAAAGAGAACCTAATTCCCGATTGCGAGTGCAAATATAGACTGTGTTTATGAAATGACCAAACAATTGCGGAAAAAAAATGACAAATCCGCTAATTTTCTGCCTGACATTCGTCTTGTTAAGAGCTGTTTTGAAAAAACTGTTAAGCAATAAATCTATTTTTTGCTTTTGTTTTCAATTTTGTTCAAGCGGATCTCCAACGCGCGGACCGAGATCGTAATCTCTTGAATCGATACTCCGAGGGACGCGATGAGTGAAAACATACCCAATCCGAAGATATACATCGCCAATTTTTGGAATCCGACATAAATTAGGAACATAGTACCGACGCAGAGGAACAGACTGAAAATTCCGAGCACCTGCATCAGGCGGATCAGATAAAGGCGTTTACGCAGGTTCATGATCTGAGCCTGAAGATCTTCTGTGGGATGCTCTTCGTAGTCCTGTGCCAGGTTGCGGACCAGTTGGGCATAAGATATGAACCGGTTGGTATAAGCCAACATGATCAAAGACACAGCTGAAAATAAGAGCGAGGGTGTCGTTAGCGTTAATTCTTCCATACGTTTATAAGATTCGTAAGCGGAACTATAATGATTATGTATACCGAGTGAGACATTTCCGACTTAAAAGCCGGAGATCCGTATCGGTGAATTGC
>CAMTOW010000053.1 GCA_947074245.1 uncultured Bacteroidales bacterium
TTTCGAAGAGTTCTTCTTTGCGAGTCTTTTTCAGTTTGGTCGTGATGCGATGTCCTTTGAGCAGAACGTTTATTTCGAAAAAAAGAGAATGCATCAGATGGGCGCACGCCATTTTATAGAGGTCGCTTTCTTTGTGATATTTTTTCGAAGCCAGAATGGAAAAATAGTGTTTGAGGATAGTAATCGCCTCCGCGCTCAACTCAGTAGTCGGAAATTCTCTCAGATGAAGATATACGGACATCCCGTTTTTAAAGTCGATCCGGGTCTCTTCGAGGTAGACTCGGGACATAATCAGGAAATAACCTTTGAAATCGGGGCTGACCTGATGTAGCTGGACTGTTTGATTGGGACAACTTCCGAAAAAGTGATTTTCCGCAACGGTATATCTATTGAGATTAATGCTAATATCGAGTGTGCCTTTTTCGCAGTATGCAAAGATCATGCAATCAGGGCGGGATGGATATTTATACAAAGGCAAAGCTTCGGTCTTTTCGATGACCTCAAAGTCGATGAAAACCTGCTCTTTATGATTGGTCGGGACCGTTGAGGCGACCTCTAATTCAGATTCAGTCTCGATCATATTTAGAAATGTTTTGTGCAAACTTAAAATATTTTTTCAAAACAAAAACATTTTGATCGAAAGGGTATTGTTATTCTGACTTTTTGAAATAATTGATTATATGTTTAATTAGGTTAAAATAATTTATTCGGTTTGGATGATTGGTGAAAAATATTACTTTTGTTATGAATTGAAAATAAAATATAATTCGCCACTTATTCAATAGATCTTCTTTAGAGGAAGAAGATACCATGAGAAAATAAAAAAAGCTGATCTAAGACCGAATTACGGATAATCTATTTATTTGCATTATCCTGCCAGAAAAACGAAAAGACCGAGAGATTTCTATACTAACAGACTTGGCGTAGCTGCATTATGCGGAAACGTCCGAAAGAATTCATTCCCAAGCTTATTTTCGTGTTTTTCATATTCAACGACCGACAAATTGAGTAGATATTCGATCGACTCATCGTATGGGTATAACCCTTTGTCGGAGCCAGCCAATTCTCATGTCGCAGATACAAATCAAAAAAAGAATATAATATCGTTTTTTCCAGAATATCCAATTGAGATACAAAATACTTGTTAATAGATAGATTGAGTTAAAAAAAGAAAGGTTATCGACGTGAGTCGCTAACCTTTTTGTCTTTTTCAGAGAGTTATTTTCCCGAATCGAATATCAAAGTTCCTGTAGGAGTAGGGAGGAAGAGCGTCATTGTATTCGGATTGATCGTTGCCGAATGACCCATATACTTGAATTCTTCGGTAAAGAAGAAGGAGATCTCTTCTACGCCAGTCATATACCAACTGCCATTGAGGGTGAGCGTTTTACCTTCGGTTTCCACAATGTATTTGAACGAGAAGTCATTACCCATAAAGAGAATCACATTTCCTTTGTGAGAACCTATCAGTGATGTTTTCCATTCGCGACACAATGTTTTGGCCGGATCGCATGCTCGGAACGGCTGCATACCGTTGAGGTAGGAAATTACGAGCTGATGCGGATATTCGCCCAGATTGGCATTGGGGTTCGGAATGGTGAAGGCGCGCATTTTGACATATACTTCAGTGCCTCCGTAACCGTTGTCTTCATAATCGCGAGCGATCTGCGAATAGATGCCCTGATCGGTAGCAATCGGAATAATCGTGCCTGCCATACAGTCGTAGAAGAACGGCATACCCTCTACAATAATGAAGTTTCCGGCAAAATAGAAGTTGGACGCAGCCGGATTGACCGGACCCAATCCCATATTTTGGTTTGGAATGATAGCCGGGCCAAGCCCCATACCCGGTTGATACCCCGGATTTTTCTTACAGGTCTTCCCTTTTTGCTGAGTTTCGGTTGATTGCTGATTGGGAAGTGTGGTGATAACCTGGGCGCAGACTGTGCCGCCTAGAAATAAAGCCGTTAAAACGGTAAAAAAGAGCTTTTTCATAATTGATCGTTGAAGGTTTGTAGTCTTGAATTATAACAAACTGTAATTATGAAAGTTTATCTCTAAAAAACAGAATGCACGATGCCGTATAAAATAATATCGGACAGGCATTCTAAAACCGGATGAAGGACTTAGAAATTATCGATAAAAAACTCATTTAAGCCGATGTTCTGTTCGAGGCTTATCTTTTTGCGAAGACGATACCGGGCCGCTTCGACACCCCGAATGGAGATGTTGAGCAACGAAGCTATCTCTTTAGACGCCATATTCAACTTGAGGCAAGCGCTGAGTTTGAGTTCGGCAGGCGTGAGATTCGGATACCTATTCTTCAGATTCCGGAAGAAGGCAGGATGAGTTTGCTCGAAGTGCATAATGAACAAACTCCAATCGTCGATATCGCTTTTTTTCTTATCCACCGAACGGATGATCTTATCGAGTTTCTTACTTACGGGTAAGTTGGGATGTCGGGTGGAAAAATCCTGAATTTCGTTTTTAAGACTTGCTATCGCTTCGTTGTTCTGAGCCATCGCAGCCGTGATTCCGAACAATTCGTGATTGGCAGACTGCACTTTGAGGCGAAGCTGCTCGTTGGTTTTGCGGATTTGTATCTCTTCGTTGATCTTATCCTGTTTTTTCATCGCCAGGCGGTGACGATACCGAATGAGCGCATAGAGAGCGCCCATAATCAATAAGATCAGGGAAACCCAAAGAGCCCAAGCCCATGAGGAGAGATACCAAGGAGGCAGGATCTCGAAAGAGAACGTGATGACTTCATTTTCATAAGCCGTATTTCGCGTGAGCGGGCGGATCTCGAGCTTGTATTTGCCATGAGGCAGACGTTCGTAGCGAATCGAACTCTGTACCGAAGGTTGATACCAATCTTTATCGATACCACTGAGTTTGTATTGGTAAAAACGGTCGACTCCGGTCGAGAACGGGTATCCGACGGAAATACGGATGCTTTTCAGATTGGCCGGAAGTTTCGGAAGCGAGTTTCCTTCGAGAGGAATCGAGATGATTTCGCCCGACTTCAGTTTTGCTTCAACCTTGTCGATGAACAGCTGTTTGTGGTGCGTAACGGGTTGATTCCGAAATTTGTCGGATAAGATGAACCCATTGTTCATACAAATCATAATGGTAGCATCATCGAGCGGTACGATCGTTTGCGAATCATCGCCCGTAGCGATGTATTTATGATCGAAGCCAACGGCTTTGATCAGTTCGGCTTTTCCCTTATCGTAGCTGATGAGAATCGATATATCGGTGCCGATGATCCAGTAATGAGTGGGATCGAGAGGAATCACTTGCGAAATGTTTTTTACGGGCATCATCAGATCGTTGAGTTCATCGAAGGGCTGAACGGAAGCGTCGATGTCGTTGTAGAAAAAGAAATGGTCGTTGCTTATAAAAACGGTGCGATGGCCGATCCGACTGATAATTGTGCGATGAGAATCGCTGAAAAAGTCTTTTACAGGATCCAGACGACTCATATCATCGCTCAATACTGCCTGGGTGACCCCTTCGTACATGTGGCCCAACCAAAGATATCCTTCCTGATCGATAGAAAGCGAGTTGTAGCGACCGCTGACACCGTCTACAAAATGAGAAAAGGTAAAATCGCCTTTTTCTTTTTTCAGAACGACCGGTTTTTCGCCTGTCGCCAATAGCAGGTGATCGGGATAACGCGGAGACAGTGATGTGAAATCGAATACGGAACTTTGGGTATAGAGGAGACGGGTATCTTGAGGGGTGATCCGCATGAGACCGTTTTCGAATGCGCAAAGCAACATATCATCGACTACCTGTAATTTCCGTACCTGACCTTGCGACTCCGGCACGAACTGCATTTTTTCGAAAGGGAATTTCGTGTTAAGAGCTTCCAACGGGATATAAAACAGCCCCTTGGAGGATCCGATATAGAGTTTGTCGCTGAAAATAACCGAAGTGGAAAGTGAACCGATGACCTTATTATAATCCATAAAGAAGCTGGAGCCCATGATAAACTCCATTTTGCATAACCCTTCATCGAGGGCTAGCCAGATGGAGCCATTCATGTCTTGAGAAATGGCATATACCGAGTTGCCGTCAAGGGCATTGCGGGTGGAATAATTGCGAAGGATATTTCCGGAAGGATTGGTTACATAAACACCGTTCATCATCGTTCCGAAAAGGAAATTTCCATTTTCAAGTTGTAGGGCGCAGGAAAGGGTTTCCGATCGGAGTTTATCGGAAATATCGGACACCCAGGGTGTTATTTTGTCGTTGTCGAGCAGGAAAAGCCCGTCTTTGTCGTTTCCAATCAAGAATCGGTTTTGATCGAAAGGGGTAATGATGCGAAGGTTATCGAACGGAAGCCGGGCTATTTCGTTAAGTCGGGCATTTTCAATATGATAGAGAATTCCTTCTTTTTCGACCCAAAGCTTATCGCCCGTTTGTTGGAAAAATATCGGCGACTCAGCGTCGAGCACAGGGATAATCTGATTGTAATCCCATAAAAAGACGCGATCGACGGAATAAAAATATACGCCCGCAGGAGTAACATAGATGCGCGTAAAGTCTAAATCGGGAAGCTTATCGGCCGGAATCAGACTATCTGAAAGCGAGGTGTATTGCAAAATGCCTTTTTTATCTTTCCGCCAAAAACCGAACTCTCGGAATCCGCCGGTATAAACGGTTCCATCCGATGCGATAGCAACCGAGCGTAAAACAGAGCATGGAGCGTCTTTATATAATTTCCATCCGATTCCGTTGTATTCGAGCAGCCCTTTGTTATTGGCCGCATAAAGAATTCCATCCGGAGAGATGTCGATGTCCCAATTTTTTCGGGCACCTCCGTATTCGTTGGAAGAGATATTCATGATGAGGGGATTGCGCGTATAGCTATTCAGCCCCAATGCTCCCAACGAGTGGATGAGGAGTGTTACAAATAGTATAAATCTGAAACGAGAATAAAATAAGCGTATTGTTTTTGAAATCATCATGCTTAAAAATATATCCTATCGGACGAAAATGATGTCTAAGCGCTTTATTTTTAGCTGTTTTTAGGTGTGGAAGGTTTGAATCGTTAAAATGCAGAAAGCGGACTTAAGAAAAATCTTTCTTAAGTCCGCTTTTCGATTAACCCAATCTGTTAAAACTTATTATATCAACACCTATGCAAAAAATTTCATTTTAAAATCGAAAAGGGGGATATCCCACCAAATCGTTTAATTTTGTCAGAATCACAAAAGCAATTTGAGCAATGATTCAAAGACAATGCAAATGTCGTTTAAAAATCGTCGGTTTGCCAAACTTGATTCCTGCATACGAATACGATGCAAGAATCAGACATCTATTTTAACTACGACATTACTACTACAATTAGTTGTAATGTATTGTTTATTATGATCTTATGTTTTTGTGGTTTTGATGTTTAAAATCATTTTTTTGTTGAATCATATCGTCGAATATCCATGAAAAGTTTACATAATCCGAAAATTATCATCGCTTGTGATTCATTTAAAGGATCGCTTCGAAGTGAAGAGGTGGGGAGAGCGGTAGAAAAAGGGATAAGAACCATTTATCCAAAAGTCGAAACTATCCTATTTCCTTTAGCTGATGGAGGTGAGGGAACTTTGGATGTGTTTTTTACAATGTTGAAGGGAGAGTTTGTCGGCGTCAATGTTTCTGATCCATTGGGTCGTTCGATTCGTTCGGGGTATGGTTTATTCCAAGCGGGAAAAGTAGCCGTCATTGAAATGGCGCTGGCTTCGGGATTGACGCTATTGAGAGAAGACGAGCGAAATCCGATTCGTTCCAGTTCTTTCGGAACGGGAGAGTTGATTCGCGATGCCCTAGATCGGGGTGTAGAGGAGATTATACTTACGGTAGGAGGTAGCGCTACGAATGACGGAGGATCGGGAATGCTTGAAGCACTAGGAATGGAGTTTTTCGATATAAATGGAAATCCGCTACATGGCAACGGTGGTAATCTGGAAAAGATTGAGCATATCCGCAGAGAGAAGCTGCATCCTCATATTAAGATGTGTCGGTTTGTCGTTTTATGCGACGTGTCGAATCCTTTTACCGGAGAAAATGGTGCTACACGGGTATATAGCGCGCAAAAAGGGGCTGATGGAATTATGCAAGATTCGCTCGAACGCGGTATGGAACACTTCAGGGAGTTGATTCGAAAAGAGACCGGGACAGACCTGAATGATAAAGCCGGAAGTGGAGCTGCCGGAGGAATGGGCGGAGCGGCATTCTGTTTTTTGAATGCTCAATTCGCACCGGGGTGTGAGACCATTTTAGATTATTGCGGTTTCGCTTCGCAACTGAAGCATGCTGATTTGATCTTTACCGGAGAGGGAAAAATGGATTATCAGACTTTGTTTGGAAAAGCGCCATACGTCGTGTTGGAAAAAGGACGATCTCGAAATATTCCCGTGATCGGGGTATGTGGTATTGCCGATGATGTCAGCCGGTTGTTATCGGCAGGCTTTTCTGATATATTAAGTATCGAAGATAAACGGCTCTCTATTTCGGAGATGATGAATCCGGAACGATCCCAGCGCGAGATCGAGACTGTAGTCGCGTCTTTTCTGGGAAATATATGCAGAAGAAATCTGATCGGTGGAAAATAGAAAGGCAGTCTTTCAAAAAGAAAGACTGCCCGGTCCGGATCAAATTTATCCGGGGTGAATCTGGCTTAAAAAAGCGGGAGTTGATATATAAATCCTGTTGTAATCCGTTGAGTGCTGTAATCGTGGAATCCCAGATCTTTCGCTTTACCCATATAATCGTAAGTACGGCCTACGAAGGCAAGGAAGAAGTGTAGATTGGATTTCATCGGATAGTATTCGATACCGCCGAGATATCCCCATGACGTACGGTATTGACCTGTCATGCGATTTTCGTTGGAATCGGTAAATAATCCGGCTGTTTCATACATCCCTTTTACAAAGAGATTTACATACGGACATACTCGGTAGTTGAATTTCCAAACAACAGAAAGGTAACGAGCGCATAGAGCCGTATACAGATCCGGACGTCCGGCCGTAGAATTGTTGATGATATTGGTCATAATCCCTTTGCGGTCGATCGCTTCGCGAGAATACATGAAATCGACAAACGTATTGATTTTACCAATGTTCAATTCATTCCCCAACGCATAGTAATACATATTCTTATGTTTGGCTTCATTCAAGATGGACGCAGACCAACGAGTCTTGTACAATCCATCTGCGAAGCTACCGTTCCAGTTGAGGGTATAAACAAATGAAGCTTTGCTTTTTTCGATTGCCTGCGGTGTATAACCGTATTTATTGCTGAAGGCAGCATCGGCATGGGTAGGCAGATAGCCGTAAGTGTCTTCAAACGATTTGGTTCGGCTATCGAGGATCTGGAACGCGAGCTGTTGAGACGCAGGGAAATCATAGGTAAAGGTAACCCCGGTCATGAAGTTGCTCATATTTTCGATCATATCGCTGTATTCGTAAATCTCGATCGGATTCAAATCAAATTCGAAACCACCATAAACCGTACACTGCTTACCGCCAAAGATGGAGAAGTTCGGGAACGGACGGAAACCAACAGCAGCGTAGTCGATCGATGCCGGAAGATTGTCGAGAGCATCGGCACCGTTATTACCACGGTTTAAGCGTTGACGCCAACGGTAAAAAATCCAATCGTTGATGTTTCCCCGCGCTTCGATACGAAGCTGATTCATTTTGAAGGCCGCGTCCTGAAATGACTTGTCTCCCCAATCCGAATTGAAAGAGGCGTGCATATTGAGGTATAGGTTGAACTTATCTGTTTTTTTCTCAATTTTAGCGACTGTTTCATAAAGTGACTTTTCATCGGAATAATTGTTTTGCGCATTCAGTTGATACGCGCACAGTCCACAGCCCATAAATAAAAGAGCATAAAATTTTTTCATAAGAATCGATATAAAAGGTTTAGTAATAATAGATAGATTGAGAGGGTCCCTCCTTCATCCTATCATTGATGAAAGAAGGACCTATATTGATTTAGAGGTATCAATATGTATTGAAATACTCTTGAATCTGCTGCCAATCGGATGTTTTAAGCAATGCCAACATCAGAAGAACGCGAGATTTCTGAGGATTCAATTCTTGTGAAGCCACGAAATGGTATTTCGCATCATCGACTTCATTGTCGAGCGTTGTCGGTCCGGTCGGCACGCGGCTTGAACGAACGACCAATACGCCCTGAGCTGCGGCATCGATCAATGGCTGGAACATATTCTTATGAATATTTCCATTACCAACACCCGCATGAATGACACCCTGATATCCGCCACTTACCAAAGCTGCTAAAGCTAGCGGCTCAACATTGGAGTAGCTGTAAATAATACCAACTTTCGGAAGAGCCGTAACACCTGTCACATCAAACACTGACTGAGTCGTATGTTTTTTCAAGGTAATGTTGTTATACACCACTTTTCCATTGATGATATAACCTAGCGCTCCTGAGTTCGGACACTGGAATGTCTGAACATCGACCGTATTCATTTTTGTGACACCATGTGCATCCAGAACAAGACCATTCATCGCAACGAGAACGCCTTTGCCCCATGATGCTTTCGAAGCAGCCACAACTACCGCATTGTACAGGTTGAGCGGGCCGTCTGCACTCATCGCGGTTGACGGACGCATCGCGCCGGTGAGAACAACGGGCTTGTCGCTTTTCACAACCAAGTTCAAGAAATAAGCGGTTTCTTCCATCGTATCGGTTCCGTGGGTGATGACGATACCGTCTACATCCGCTTGAGCCAATAGTTCATTGATACGTTTGGCAAGGGTAAGCCAAACCTCGTCAGACATATCCTGTGAACCGATTCGAACCACTTGTTCACCTTCAACATTGGCAATATCTTCCACTTGCGGTACCGCTGCGAGAAGAGCTCCAATCGCCACCTGCCCAGCCGTATAATTGGTTTTAGTGGCAGATTCTCCTGTACCGGCAATCGTTCCACCGGTAGCTAAAATCCGGATATTCGGTTTTTGAGCGAACAATCCAAATGACAAAACTGACATACAAAACGTCAGTAGTAAAGTTTTAAGAATCCTACTCATAATATAAGTTTGGTTTAGTTTAAACTCAAATAATGATTCATTATTTGTCAGGCTGACGTTTTTAGAACAAGGGATTATCCGATGGGGTTTATCGATGAGGGTTAAAGTATGTAAAAATATATAAGCGTGTTGTCAAGTATAAATCAAGAATTAATGTAAATCTTAATGAATAATTTTTTAATAAATGGCGTATTGTTAATGTAAGGCTATAAGATGAGTTTAGATGTTACGAGAGGGGAGGAGGTCTTTAAG
>CAMTOW010000054.1 GCA_947074245.1 uncultured Bacteroidales bacterium
AAGCTTGAAGAAGAATTAATTGTTCGTCCAACTTCAGAAACTATTATCTGGAATACTTATAAAGGTTGGATACAGTCTTGGAGAGATCTACCTATCTTATGTAATCAGTGGGCTAATGTTGTTCGTTGGGAGATGCGTACAAGAATGTTCTTAAGAACTGCCGAATTCCTTTGGCAAGAAGGCCATACTGCTCATGCAACTGCTCAAGAAGCTATTGATGAAACAGTTCAAATGATAAATGTTTATGGTGATTTTGCTGAAAATTTTATGGCTGTGCCGGTTATAAAAGGTGTGAAATCTGCTAATGAAAGATTTGCAGGAGCTGTTGATACTTATACTATCGAAGCAATGATGCAAGACGGAAAAGCTTTGCAGTCAGGAACATCTCATTTCCTTGGTCAAAATTTTGCAAAAGCATTTGATGTTACTTTTACAAATAAAGAAGGCCGTCAGGAATTAGTTTGGGCAACTTCTTGGGGTGTATCTACTCGTTTAATGGGTGCTTTAATTATGACTCATTCAGATGACAATGGTCTTGTTCTTCCTCCAAAATTAGCTCCTATTCAAGTTGTTATCATTCCTATTCATAGAACTGATGAACAGCTTGCTCAAATTAATGAAAGGGTAGAAGCTATTGCTGCGAAACTTAGAGCATTAGGTATTTCTGTTAAATATGATAATTCTGATAACAAAAAACCGGGTTGGAAATTCGCAGAATATGAATTGAAAGGTGTGCCTGTTCGTTTAGTAATGGGTGGAAGAGATCTTGAAAACAACACTGTTGAAGTTTTCAGACGTGATACTCTTACTAAAGAAACTATCTCTCAAGATAATATTGAAAATGTTGTTAAAGATCTTCTTGATGATATTCAAGCTAATATCTTTAAAAAAGCATATGATATGAGAGAATCAACAACTAAAGTGGTTGATACTTGGGAAGAATTTAAAGAAAGAATTGAAGAGGGTGGTTTCATCCTTGCTCATTGGGACGGTACACCTGAGACAGAAGAGTATATTAAAGATCAAACTAAAGCCACTATCAGATGTATTCCTTTAGATGGTGATAAAACTCCGGGTGTTTGTATGGTTACAGGTAAACCATCTCAACAACGCGTATTGTTCGCAAGAGCGTATTGATCAAAAGATAAGAAAAGCCGGTTCTGAAAGGAACCGGCTTTTTTTGTTTATCCGAATTAGTTGTCAATCGTTGTTCGTTTCGATTTTTACTCCCAGATTCTGATATTCATTCAGAATATTATTTTCGGGGTTGGAAAACGTATTGTGCAAGAGTAAGATGATAATGGGTAGTACAGCGAAGTAAATGATGACTCCCAATAATATTTTTTTATTCTTTTTCATAAGAAGAATTTTTAATCGATTGTATTGTTCATTTTCTTATTGCAACTCTGATAATAACGGATCAACTCGGATTCCGTGATTCCCAAAAGATGCATTTCTTCAAAAATACCGGGTAAAACCTCTTTGATCAGCTTATGTTTCCGCTCCTCCATGATCTTTTCGAAAGCCCCGTCGGCTACGAAATTTCCCATTCCGCGTTTGTTATAAATGATTCCTGCGATTTGTAGCCGTTCGATAGCTCGCATGACGGTATTGGGGTTCACTTCCAACTTGACGGCCAGATCACGTACGGATGGCACCTGCTGATTGGTCTGAAGTTCCCGGCGAAGGATCATCTCGCCGATATAATCAGCGATTTGAATGAATATGGGCTGATTATCATTGAATTTCATTTGATCTCTTTTTCTCTGATTTGATAGTAAAGTGCATAAAATAATCCGATAACCGGGATGAGAAACAACAGTGGGTAGGCGATTACTTCCCAGCGGTTGATGCATAGCTGAATGTTTTCCTTGAAAGGGACAATCACTTTCGTTGTATACCAAAGATAACCGAATCCTAAGAAGATGAGGACGATGTTGCTTTTTACCTGAGGGTTCTTTTTAAAGAAAAGGTTGATGTTCAGATATAAAATATAGATGAGCAATGTATTGATGATCGTGTAAGACAAGAACGCCCATAAGAACAAACCGCCGTTCTTTTCGTAGCCGATTAGATGGATGTCACTGAAGAATGACTGAATCGACGTTAGGATGCTCTCCATCGTGCCGGGCACGATCAGCGTAAAGATCGAACCGAGGAAAAAGATGTTGAATACATAGATGACGATTGAAAAAATCATCCCGACGAAATACCAAATGTGGATGGTCGTCACTTTTTCCACATTGTTGGCAGGCAACATTACATAGGGGATCGAGTTGTTTCCTTTATTGATTTTTGTATGCATCATCCGCGTCATTAAAATGACAGTCGCGATGTTCATGACCAACAAGATCAATGTGGAGTTATTCAGGATATGTTCGCCCATCCATGATGCATCGATCGAATTGATGCCCAATGTCGTAACACCTTTGAAGCCGACTTGTAAAACGATCACAGCGATCAGAATCAGCTCGATCATTCCGAATTTCAATAAAAACGCTTTTTGATTGAACTTCCAATCATATCTGATCAGATGTTGTATGTTTTGAAATGATAGTTTCGTATTCATAATTATTCCGCTTTAAAAATATCTTTCATTAATTCTTTGTTCTGAACCGCAGCATTGAAGAGCATTTCCAGATCGACATTGGTCGGGGTCTCGGTTTTGTTGATCGAAACGCCCCATTCGCCACGGATGGAACATTCTTTATAAAGGATCGGATCGCTCATTCTGTCCAGATCTCCGAAATAAAGTTTGTCTTCGATTCGGTTGATTGACGTCGCAAGGATCACTCCTTCATTTTCAAGAATCACCACTGAACTAATCAGGTTTTCCAGGTCTTTGACCTGATGGGTGGAGATAAGGATCAGCTTATTGTCATCGATGATCTCGGCGATCAGTTTGCGGAAAATACTTTTTGACGGGATATCGAGTCCGTTGGTCGGTTCGTCCATAATCAGTATCTCCGTGTTGCAAGCCAATGCCAGAGAGATTATTGCCTTTTTTTGCTGACCCAGTGACATTTTGGTCAGTCGGTTATTGACAGGCACTTCGAATTCGTTCAGACATTTCTCAAGAATCCGATCATCGAATGTTGCATAAAACGGTTTGGTGATCTTCGCTAGTTCGTTGATTTGCAGATCGGGCAGTACAGGAGTTTCGGGTATCAACGTGATTTTCTCCAGAAAATCCGTTTTACGGTCGAAAGGAGTGTAGCCGTCTACCAGACAGGTGCCCTGCGGTTCGATCAATCCGCAGATGATTTTGAGAAGCGTACTTTTACCCACTCCGTTTTTGCCCAAGAGGCCGTAGATATTTCCCGGATGAAGTTCCAGATTAATATCTTTGATTGTTTGGTGGTTACGTTTGTATGCATAACCGATTTCCTTTAATTGGATCATATCTTAAATATTTTAGTTGCATTATCCCAGCAAAGCCAGAATAGCTACAATGATTTGATAAACTATATTCTTAATCATAATAAAAAGTATTATGTTTTGGTGTATTAATATAATAGTACACTACAAATGTAGAGATTAAATTTTTAGAAATCCAAATTAATTCGAATAAATTTCCGATTAAAGATTAAAATTTATTGAATCATGGAGTTTTAAATCGGATTCGGACTTTTTCGATGAGGGAAGTGGAGGCGAGAATTTGTAAATTTAGTTTCTTTGTCGGCAGAAAATAATATGGATTCTAAACCGAATCAGATAAATACGATTATGAAAAGTTTTGCTTCAGACAACAACAGCGGTATACATCCCGCGATACTCGACTCGATTACGAATGCGAATTTCGAACATGCTTTGGGATATGGTTCGGACAAGTGGACGGAAGAGGCCGAAATGATTTTTAAAGGGATTTTTGGTGATGAATCAGAAACGCTGTTCGTTTTTAACGGAACAGGAGCCAATAGCGTGGCACTGCAAATTATTTTGCGTCCGTATAACAGTATGATTTGTGCGGAAACAGGACATATTTATGTGGATGAGTGTGGTGCGCCTTGTAAAATGACCGGTTCGCAGGTTCGTCCCGTGCAGACGATTGACGGAAAACTTACGCCGGAATCAATTCGACCTTACCTGACCGGATTCGGCGATCATCATCATTCGCAACCGAAAGCGATCTATATTTCGCAATGTACTGAACTCGGAACGGTTTATACGATTGAAGAACTGAAGGCACTTGCTGATTTGGCGCATGCGCATGGGATGTATATCCACATGGACGGTGCGCGTTTAGCTAACGCAGCCGTATATCTGAATAAGACGATTAAAGAGATGACCGTAGGTTGCGGTATCGATATCGTTAGTTTCGGCGGTACGAAAAATGGGATGATGATGGGTGAATGTGTCGTGATCTTAAACCCGGAACTTCGCGAAAGCGCTCGTTTCATACGCAAGCAGTCGGCGCAACTGGCTTCGAAAATGCGGTTTTTGAGTTGTCAGTTTATCGCGTATTTCAAAAATGATTTGTGGAAGGAAAATGCGGCCCGCGCAAACACGATGGCTCAGACGTTATATGAAGGGTTATCTGAATTTTCCGAAATCCGGTTCACGCAAAAAGTTGAAAGCAATGCTTTGTTTTTGCAGATGCCCCGACCATGGATCGACGAACTTCTCAAGCATTATTTCTTTTATTTCTGGAATGAATCGCGCAATGAGATCCGCTTGGTGACCTCGTTTGACACCACAGAGGAGGATGTGAACGATTTCCTTACTTTGCTTCGTAAGATAGCGCGTTGATGACTTGCTTCATTCCCGCGCCTGCGTTAAGAATGCCCCAACCCCAGTAATTGTTGGGAGAGGACATTCCCGGCGAAGGGATTGCCGTAGATCGGATTATATGCAATGCCTCTTCGGTCGTTAAAGACGGGTTTTCTTGCATCCATAAGGCGATGGTGCCCGAAACGATCGGAGTGGCTTCGGATGTTCCTTGCAAAATTCCGAAACAATAACTTTGATTTCCGAAAGGAACTGCCTGTACTCTGTAATATGGAGGAGGGTAGGCTCCGTCGAAATACCTGCTGAACGATGATACCACTCCATAGCCCGGACACGCGATGTCGGGTTTGATGCGTCCGTCTGCGGTAGGGCCTTTGGCTGAAAAATCAGCAATCTCGCCTAAAACGGCTTGCTGTCCATAATGGTAGGGAAGACTATCGAGCGTGTACCAGGTGTTTTTCGTACAAAATGCTCCAACGGAAATAATTTTCTTACCCGTGCCTCCGATTTCATTGATGGTATTGTTTGTACTACCACTCTCGAGTTGAGCAAGATTCAGATTGGAGAAAATACCATAGGAACACCATCCTTCGACGAAGCCATCCTGACTGGTAACGGCTACGACGGGTATTGCCGAGGAGTCGGCGTTTTCAAGATTGATTTGAACCAACATGGTCGGTTTCCCATTGTATGGACTTATTTCGGATGCGATCTGCACCACATATCCGCTCGTCGGGCTAGCGGTTAATTCGAACGTATGGATTTTCTGGGTATCGGCGAGCGTATAATAGTAAGGTGCGTTTGCGATGACTTTCTGTCGCACGGTGTCGTACAGATAAACGGTCGTCCCGAAATGCGTTCCCGGAGCTCCCCAAAAGTCGGCAATCATATCTCCACTTTTTCCATTGCTTAACATCGCTGTTTGCAAGACCGAATCCTGACTCCCCGATTGAAATTCCGAGGAGATATAAATGGGCTGATTTCCATCATTTCCGGCAGCACCTACGAAGATCATACCCGGTCGCACCTGATTCTCACAGAGTCGGTCGAAAGAAGAGGTCCCGTCATGCGGACCGATATTCGATCCGAGACTGAAGTTGATGACGCAGGGCTTCCCAACCGATTCTGCATAATCGGCGATATATTTTAACCCATCTGAGATGCCGGCATCCGTACGGTTGGTGGAAACGAATACCAATTCACATTCGGGAGCGAGTCCGTAATATTCCGTTCCGGCACCGCATCCACCGGCTATTCCGGCTACATGCGTACCGTGTGTTTCGAGTTCGGTATCGGTTCCGGCAGCCAAAATCGCCTCTTGGGTTGTCATTTCCGAACCATAACCGAATGCGGAAGGAGGATTGCCTGAATTGTTCTGCTGTTCCCACAGGCGGCTGATGCGAAGTGTCGTGCCGCTTGTATCATAAAAGGTGGGATGACCGTAATCGAATCCGTAATCAACTACGCCAATGATTATTCCTTTTCCCGTATATGCCTTACCCTGACCGGTCGGAGTGAGAAGCGTCTGCGCATTTACTGCCGGACGCGCTACGTTTAAGAGTAAATCTGCTTTTCGAGATAATTCGAATCGTTTGATTCCTTTCATTTTCAATAAACTACAAAGGGAACGCAGGGGTATTACAGCTGTCGAAAACGGAACTTTTCCTTGAATGAAATAAATTCCAAGCGACTTTAGCGTATCGATATAGAACCCGGAGTTCACTTCTAAAAAACCTGAAACACAAAAGATGGAATCTCTCATGATATCGATCGGGAACTGTCGGATCAGATTCTCGGAAGGAATATAATTGCTCGGAATGTTGCATAAATCTACCTCCTTCGATAGTGTTTCGACGAATAGCATCGCGTAATTGCTCAAGAAAGAGGGGTAGGCATTGGACGAGATATTTCCGGCAAATGCCGGTTGTTCGACCACTGAAGTGGTTGGGGTGGAAGATGGTATGCGGCTCGAATTACATTGAACCAAAATTCCGATCAGAAGAAGGGGAATAAGTAGGCGTAATCGTTTCATGGGGCTTTTTGAAAATAAAACAACCCGCGATATTAATAAGTTTAATCCTTATCAATATCGCGGGTTTGTCTATTTTGGAGCTATCGCTGTTATCAGCGAATGATATTCATTTCTTCGATCAGATTGGTTGCTCCTGCGAATTTCTCAATGATGAACAATGTATAACGGATATCCACGCTAAGCGTACGCTGGTAGCGAGGCTGATATTGGATGTCGCCGCTGATTCCTTCCCAGTTTCGGTCGAATCCGGTTCCGATCAGATTGCCGTCTGCATCAATCACATGGCTGCCCGAGTTTCCTCCGGTCGTATGCGTGTTTGCGATGAAACATACCGGCATCTTTCCGTTTTCGAGTGCGTAAGAACCGAAATCACCGGTTTGATACAATTCTTTAAGTTTGGCAGGTACGACAAACTCCCAATTGTTCGGATCCTCTTTTTCGATGATACCATCCATTGTCGTGTAATAATCATAGTTGATAGCGTCCGATGCGTTCAAGCTTTTGATGTTTCCATACGTAAGACGCAAAGTAAGGTTCGCATCCGGATACATCGGCTGATCACCATTCAACTCTATCAGGCCTTTTACATAGGCGCGCTGTGCTAGAGCCATATTCTGATCGGTATCGCTCAACAGATTGTTTACCGTCTGGCGCTCTTCGCGAATGGATTTGGCAAACAGGATAAGCGGATCGTTCTGTAGTTTTTTCAATGACGGTTTGGATGCGAATTTCTCGAAATTGGCATTCGAACCGTAGATGCTGTTTGCAAACATAGCGTCTACATACGCATCTATGTTGCCTTTGTATTCTTTGTCGATCACAGCATAGAAAGATGGTAGCTTATCGGCAGGTACTTCCTGTTTGAAATATTTGATAAGCGCTTTTGCGATCTTGCGGTCTAGTGCAGGATCATAATCTTTGTTGGCCCATTTTTCATAAGAAGCCCGAAGTTTCGTAAGCTGCTGATTGATCTCAGTTTGATTCTTATCTTCGAGTGCCGTTTCAAGCATAGCTACGTTGGTCGGGACATTAGTGAATTCAATGCCTGTAAAGAATACTTCCTGAAGCATCATCCGGCGGAACGTCAATGCGCCGCGGCGGTCGATGATGGCCTGAATCGTATCGATCGCGGCGATGTATTCCGGTTTGTTGTTCGCTTTTGCATAATCAATCAATGCGTTCTGTTCGGCTTGTTTCTGGCCAACCAGATTTTGCATGTTGATCATCTTATTCATCCCTTTCGAACTTTTATAAGAATTGGTCGATGAAGCATATTTGCTCGAATACTGAATACGTGTCTGCGGATTGTTAAGCATCGCATCCAACATGATATTCTGACGGATATCGCGGACTTTCACACGCACATCGTTCTCCAGATCTCTACGTTCGGTAACTTCAGCCGGAGTATAGAAATGATTTGTTCTACCCGGGAAGCCCATCACCATAGCGAAATCGTCTTCCTGAACCCCTTTTAAAGAGATGTTGAAGAACTTCTTTACTTTCAAAGGCGTATTCTCGGCTGAATAAGGAGCCGGATTGCCGTCTTTGTCCGCATAGATACGAAACAAGGAGAAGTCTCCCGTATGGCGAGGCCACATCCAGTTGTCGGTATCTGCTCCGAACTTGCCGATTGATGAGGGAGGAGCTCCAACCAAACGGATGTCGGAATAGATCTTTTTGGTGAACATATAATATTTGTTTCCGTTGTAAAACGGTTTTATCTCAACCTCCGTTCCCGGATTGGCATCAAGGAATGCTTGCGTAACCTTCTTGACGGCAAGATTATTCAGGTAAGATGGCGAAAGAAAACTCATTTCGGTTTTAGCCGTATCTGCTTCCAACGCCTGGATCACATAATCGGTAACGTCATCGATACGATCGATAAAAGTTACGGTCAGGCCGTCGTTGGGTAGCTCTTGGCTTTTGTCCATCGCCCAGAATCCTTCGGTCAGATAATCATGTTCGATCGAACTATGATTTTGAATGTAACCATATCCGCAGTGATGATTGGTAAGGACTAATCCTTCCGGCGAAATGATCTCGCCTGTACATCCGCGCCCGAATTGGACGACTGCGTCTTTTAACGAAGTTGAATCTGGATTATAGATATCCATTATTTCCAGATTTAACCCTCTTTCTTTCATCATTTCAGCGTTCTGCTGCTTCAAAAGAGGCAATACCCACATTCCTTCATCCGCCTTTGCCGATGAGAAAAGAGCGATCGATGCCAATGCCGGCATCATCCATTTCTTGATATTCATTTGATTAGATTTTTGATTGCTAATGTGACAATGATAAATAAGTGTATAAATAAATCAGCGAAGGGATAATTCGCATTCATTCCTAGTGTGTAGGAAAATCTATTTGTTTGTTTTCGTGCAATTCAGAAGCATCTTTTCATCCTTTCCGACGGTCGTCGCGAATAAATAGACCGAACCGCCATCCTTAATTCCGGTTTTCTTTCGGATCTCTTCGACCGTAAGTGGAAAATTTCGAACGGTAATGTTCGCTTTAAGATCGGAAGAGCACACGTCTGAA
>CAMTOW010000055.1 GCA_947074245.1 uncultured Bacteroidales bacterium
TCTGCAATTTCCTTGGCTAGCACAAAAGCCTTACCGGGGCGGAATCGGGTCTTCTTCCGTTAAAACTTTACAAATTACCGCCAATGGAGACTTTCGGATGCCGCCCGCCATCGAGCTTGGCTCCGATCAACACAGCCGACACAGTTTCGACGAACGGGAAGAGGATATGAAATGGCTTTCTTACCGGATCGTACATTGTAATGCCGATTGGCGACGCTCCGCAATCTCCGAACTGGATTATCTCGACGGATTCAATGGCAATCAAATGGAAAACGGGCAACCCTCTTTCAATACGTTCACCAATTATTACCATTACTCGCTTGTATTGCCCAACGATCAGGTATCTTTCCGCTTGCCGGGCAATTATGCCGTTTTGTTTTATCCCGAAAACCAACCCGACAACATCCTGGCGACAGCCTGTTTCTATGTTTACGAACGTCAAACGGATGTCAGCGGAATCGCTACGACCAATACAGATATCGATTTCAACAAAGCCCATCAACAGGTCAATCTAAGAGTGAAATGGGATAAATACCCGATATCCAACCCGACTGCCGATCTCAGCATCCATGTTACCCAAAACAATCGGATGGACACCGAATCGGTTATCCGTTTTCCCGCGCGTCTGGGAGCGAAAGAAGCCTATTACGAACATAATCGCGACCTGATTTTCGAAGCCGGCAACAACTACCGCCGCTTTGAAATCGTAAGCAACAAATACCCGGGCATCGGAGTCGATAAAATCCGGTACTTCCCTCCGATTTATCATGCGTTGCTCCAACCCGATATGATCCGGGCGCAACAGAACTATTATTATGACCAAGATCAAAACGGCCGCTTCCTGATTCGCGCGAGCGATAGTGACGCTCCCGAAACCGAAGCCGATTATTACATGGTCCACTTCATCTTGGATTATGACAACCCGTTGATCGAAGGTCAAATTCATCTGAGCGGAGAATTTACCAACAACCGCTTTGACGACGATACCAAAATGATTTATAATTTTGACACCAAAAGATACGAGAAAGCTCTTCTTTTGAAGCAGGGACATTACAACTACCAATATCTGATGTTGCCCTACAACAAACAGAAAGCGACGACCTCATTCGTCGAAGGCAACTTTTATGAAACCGGAAACGAATATTTCATCCGTGTCTATCATCGTCCGCCGGGTTCGCGCTACGACAAACTGATCGGCGTGTCATTCATCCAATAAACCATTGAAAGTCGTATGAAAACAGCATCTATCGAACAACTCTATATCCATTATCAAAAGCATCCGGTCATTACAACCGATAGTCGGAACTGCCCTTCCGGATCTTTGTTTTTCGCCCTGAAAGGCGACCGCTTCAACGGCAATCTGTTTGCCGAGAAAGCGTTGTCCGACGGATGTGCCTTCGCCATTGTTGATGAAGCCGAATATGCGAAAGACAATCGTTATCTGCTTGTCGACGATGTATTGACGGCGTTGCAGCAACTAGCGGCTTATCACCGCCGACAACTTGCCATTCCCGTGATCGGAATCACCGGAACAAACGGCAAAACCACCACCAAAGAACTCACCAACGCCGTTCTTTCGGAAAAATACAATACGCTGGCAACCGAAGGAAACCTCAACAATCACATCGGCGTACCGCTCACTTTATTGAAAATTCGCCCCGAACATGAGATCGCTATCATCGAAATGGGAGCGAATCATCCGGGCGAAATCAAAATGCTTTGTGAAATCGCCGATCCCGAATTCGGATTGATCACCAATGTAGGAAAAGCACATTTGGAAGGATTCGGCTCATTGGATGGGGTCATCCGCACCAAAACAGAACTCTATCAATCTCTTCGTCATCGTGACGGAACCGTTTTCCTGCATGCCGATAATCCCTATTTACCGGCTTATACCGATGGAATGGACGTAATCCGATATGGAGAAAACGGAGACGGTCTTTTCATAAAAGGCCGATTGACGGATTGTTCTCCTACGCTTTCCTTCGAATTTCAGATAAACGATCAGAATCCGGTTTCTGTCGCGACTCAACTGATCGGATCCTACAACCTACCCAATGCGTTGGCAGCTGCGGCGATCGGAGCCTATTTCGGAGTGGAAGAATCGCAGATAAGTCACGCTTTGACAAACTACCATCCCGAAAACAAACGTTCGCAACTGATCCGCACCCCGAAAAACACATTGATTCTGGACGCATACAATGCCAACCCGACCAGTATGATGGCCGCCTTGGAGAATTTCAAACTGATGAAAGCGGAAAAGAAAATGCTTATCCTGGGTGATATGCGCGAACTCGGTGCAGAAAGCGAAAAAGAGCATCAACGGATCATTGAATTCCTACGGGAAAACCCGTTCGATCGGATCGTGTTGGTCGGTGATGAATTCAACAAACATCCCCATCCGTTTATCGCTTTAGCCGACAGGAATGAGTTGGCACAGTGGATCGCTGGAAATCCGACAGAAGGGTATCACATCCTGATCAAAGGTTCACGCGGAATCGCATTGGAAAAAGGGATCGACGAATTATAGACATCGGACAACTCGATTTTATTAAAGAATCATCTCCAGTCTCTTTTTTGTCTACCCGAAGAGAACCATTCACGATAAAACAGAAATCCGGATGAATCGAGCAATTTCGATCCATCCGGATTTTTTGTATATCAAGTAAATACGATCTTATCTTGATCCCAGTAACCAATTCCCGATTTCCGGGCCGGTTAAACCGGATCTAAGCATCTACCGTTCCGACTTGTAATCCCGAAACCGTCAGTTTCGATAACCGTCTTTATACAATCCCATCTTATCGAAAGGAACCGTTTCAAAATTAAGAATATGGTCGTAAACCTCTGACTCGACTTTTAGCATGAAGTTTCCCGATTCCATATCTTCAAATCCCGGATCGTAATCGATTTCCAGATTATCAATCCACTCGCACTGAGCATATTCCCCCGTGAGTTGCAGGGCGTTTTGCTTACTGCCAACAATCACATTGCGTGCCGCCACATTCCGTTTGGAACGCATCCCTTCCCATTCTTTATCCTTGATGATCGGATTTAGATATTCGACTAGCGACGGATAACGTGTCGCATACGGTTCCGAATAGATATCTACATTCTGAGTCAGCCTGCGGCGCAGATAACCATCGTCCGGATTGAATCCGGCATACCCTTCCTTGGTGGCCCATGTATAATAATGATTTGCGATCACCACCGTATATCCGAGCGGATTGATGACGATATTATTGATAAAACGCAAATCCCATCCGGTATTGGAAAACATCATTCCCCAATAGGTATTCATTTCATTGAACACATTCCCGTAAACCAACACATCCGTCGAACTATCGTCGCAATACACCCCCATCGTCATCCGATCGGGATTGCCGCAATTATTGAAATAATTATAACGAACGATATTGCCCCGGTCGCTCGGATCCCGACCGATATACCAGGGTGACGTGTCGTTGGAGTTCCGTGTGACATGATGAATGTTATTATACTCAAAGATATGGTCGTTGCCATGCACATAAATGGCCTGCCAATCCGAATCATAGATTTCGCAATGCGCGACCCGATTCCCGCAACCGTCAATATTCACACCGGCCCAAAGAAATTTATTGCGTCGGTTATAATCGGTGATTTTACAGTTCTCCACCAAATTATTTCCCGGAATGAGTTTTGCTTTGCTTCCTCCGCTCAGATAGATTCCCCCGCTTCCTGTTCCATACACATCGCAGCTGACAATCTTGTTGTTGGCGCCGGCCTGACGATCCCAATGGGTATATTTGTAGATATGTCCCTGAAGATTCCCGACGAAACGAGACATCGGAACCCCTTCATAATGATCATGGGTGATATGAGGTACCGTCTGCCTTGCCCCGTGTCCCATAAAGATTCCGCTTGTACCCATGTTCCGAACCGTACATCCCGCGATCGTTACGTTATTGCATCGTTCCATATAGATGCCGATTCCTCTGCCGATCTCTACCGTTACGTTCTCAATTATGACATGTTCGGCACCCTCCAGACAGATGATCGGTTCCTCCATGACCGATACTTTGATCGTACAGTCGTTCGTCGGTTTTTGCGGAGCCCAGAGATACAACAATCCTTTGTTTTTGTCTACATACCACTCTCCGACCGAATCCAGTTCACATAAAATGTTTTTCGCATAATATTGCTGGTAATCACTTCCTCCGGCCAATCCGTAAAGGTGTGGTTTTTTCATCTTCACACTCTGTTTCTTCGGATCGATGGATTCAACCTCCAGATTATCATCAGCGAATCCGTTATTGAAAGAGCCTTGAAACCAAACGTCTTCCAATCCCACCCACTTCAGGTGTCGGGCATCGGTAAAATTAAATTCACCCCCACGCTCCGAATAATCACCGATTCGCGGGACGGAACCCGGATCGATCACGGTTCCGATTTTCAGAAAACCGCTGTTGGGATAACGAGCGACCGTCATCGACCGATCGTTGACGAACAGCTCCATCGGAGCATTGGTTACAGACAGCGCATGCCCGTATTGACTCTCGCTTCCATAATCCGTGATATTGAGTTCGTTCAGATTGGCAACGAGTACGTTGCGTGCGGCTTCGGGAGTAAGACGCGACTTGATCTTGGAGTCGCTGATCGGTTTGAAAGCTGTATTCGGAATCGTTTTTCCACCGCTGATCCGTACCTCTTCCCCTTCTACGGCTCTCCATCGGACCGGGTTTCGTGCAGACCCTTTGTCCAATTCATTCAAAACCAAAGGGGTCGTCAATTCATACTCTCCCCTGTAAATATTCACCGTATAAGATTCTTCGCTTTGCGTGATCGATTTATAATGTCGTATCAAATTTCGTGCAGCATGCAATGTGGCAAGTGGTGCGTTTTTCGTTCCGGAATTGGTATCGTTCCCACGATTTTTATCCACAAAAATTTCCCGGGACTGGATCGATGTGGAACCGACCAACAATAGCATCTATAAAATAAGGCTTTTCTTCATATTTTGTTTTTCTCTTCATTCTGTTCGCAATATTTTGCAAAGCTAAGTAAGCTTGTAATCGTTCCTAAGGTTTAAAAACAAAATATTTTCCGACTTCTGACAGGTAATTTCATATCCTCGTCCGATTTTCGGACGATAGTAAATTTAGAGGGTTCAAAATTACATTTTTAATTCACAAGAATGACCTTATTCGTCAAAGAGATCGCAGACAAAGAGGCACGCCCTCCATTTTCAACTCTTGATCTCATTTAAAAGTTCTTTTCCCATCGATTAATCTTTGGTTGGTCATTGTCTCCACTTTGCCCAATTGTATCGAAATATATGATTATTTCAGCCAACTCGACGGGAATGTCGCGCAAGTCGATTATTCATCCCGTAACGGATTGTGAGAAACAAGAAAGGATTGACATATCCATCCTTCTTACACGCTCTGTTTCCGCACCAAACACAAAAAAGTCGCCCCGAACCCGGAACGACTTCTTCAAATTCACATTCAACTTTTTTATTCACTGCCTACACAGGAAGAAAACCGCGCCCGAACTCTCGATGAATCACAACTGCGACTCACCCGAATCACAACTGTGATCAACCTGAACTACAACTGTGATCAACCTGAACCACAGCTGTGATTCATTCGACTCCGACCGGCATAATGGCACTTTTCAAGCGGGACAATGCTTTTTGGGCATCGCCGGTTTCGGCAAGCAATGCCACGAATTTACTCCCGATGATACCTCCTGCGGCATAACGGCATGCGGTCGAATAGGTTTCGCTGCCCGATATTCCGAACCCGATCATGCAGGGATTTTTTAGGTTCATCCGGGAAATCCGGTCGAAATAAGTTTCACTTTCGGCATCGAACCGCTCACGCGCACCGGTCGTCGCCGCTGAAGAAACCATATAGATGAAACCGTCGGTTTCCGCATCGATGCGACGGATTCGATCCTCTTCGGTTTCGGGAGTTATAAGTAAAATGATTCGGAAATCAAATCGTTGAGCGATGGCGCGATAGGTTTTGCAATACTCTTCAAACGGAAGATCGGGAAGGATGCATCCGTCGATTCCGCAGGCTTTTGCATCCTGACAGAATTTTTCAAATCCATATTGCATCACGGGATTCAGGTATCCCATCAAGATCAAAGGAATATTCACTTCGCTCCGAATCTCACGGAGTTGTCGGAACAGGAGACGCAACGACATGCCGTTTTGCAAAGCGGCGGTGGCTGCCTGCTGGATAACGGGACCGTCGGCCATCGGGTCGCTGAACGGAATGCCGATTTCAATCAAATCGACTCCGCCGGCTTCGAGCGTACGGATCACTTCGGCCGTATTATCCACTTGCGGGTAGCCTGCACAAAAATATACGGATAAGATATCTTTTTTCTTCGTATCGAATAACTGGTTTATTCTGTTCATCGTTTCTATGTTTTGATAACGGAATGGTTTATTTGGAGTCAGATCGCAGAGTTTCCAGAAATATCCGAAGGGTCTCTACGGATTTGACACCGGGGGAACTCTCAAAACGGCTGTTCAGGTCGTATCCGATCAGTGCGGGATGGGTGAACGCACGCAGGCGCTCGATATCATCCGGACCGATCCCGCCGCTTAATAAAAAGGGAGTCGATCCGGTGTAGCCGTCCAAAAGCGTCCAATCGAACTTATGCCCGTTGCCTCCCCGCGCCGGACCCGGCGTATCGAATAAGAAAAAACCGCAGCAACCCGCATAGGCTTTAGTTCGCTCCAGATCCTCTTCCTGCCGGATAGAGAAGGCTTTGATGACGGTCAGCCCTTTCGCTTGTAAGGATGCACACAATTCGGGGGGCTCTCCTCCATGCAACTGAATGAATTTCAATCCATAGCGGCCTACCTTTTCAAGGATGAATGATTCGGGAGCATCCACGAATACACCGGTCAACGCGCTGTTTTGAGGCATATGCCCGGGCATCGTCGCCACATGCCGCGGCGAACGGTCATAGAAGATAAACCCCATCAAATCGATACCCAATGCATCGACTTGGCGAATATTGCCCTCCTCCCTCATTCCGCATACTTTTATCAAGGGATAAGATATTTGATTCGGATTCATCGGTTCAAGTGTTTGATCAATCGGTTGAGCGTCATGCCCGGATCTTTCTCTTTCATAAAACATTCGCCCATCAAAAAGCCCCGAAAACCCGACCGGCGTAACCGGTGGATCTGGTCGGCTCCCGAAATGCCGCTTTCGGAAACAAGCAATAGATCCGAAGGTAGTTTTTCGGCGATGGAGAACGACAGGTTGATGTCCGTTCGGAACGTACCCAGATGCCGATTATTGACGCCTAGCATATCGATATCGGGCGAAAGATGTCGCAGTTCTTTTTCGGAATGGATCTCCAACAAGGTTTCCATTCCCAACTCCTGTGCTTCGGCAGCCAATTCCTTACACAAGGATTCGGGCAATGCCGTAGCAATCAGTAACACGGCATCCGCTCCGGCATGTTTGGCTTCCAACAACTGATACGAGTCGATTATGAAATCTTTTCGCAACAAGGGCAATCGGGTTATGGCGCGAGCGGCGCGCAGATCGTCGAGTGATCCTCCGAAATAACGGGAATCGGTCAGTACGGAAAGAGCCGAAGCTCCGTTGTCGGTATAGGCGGGTACTACCGAATCGATACATGCGGTTTCTTTGATCCAGCCTTTCGACGGAGATTTGCGTTTGAACTCGGCGATGATTCCGGACGAGGAATATTTCAGAGCGGCACGCATACTGACACTCGTCTTCGGATCCTGCTGAATGAGTTCGCATAACTCGCGTTGCGGAACGCTTTTTTTCCGATAAGCGACCTCCTGCCGTTTATCAGCCAAGATTTGAAATAGGATATCGTTCATGACAAGATCAGTTGTTGAGTTCGATAAATTTCCGGAAACAGCGGGCAGCCTTGCCGCTTTCGAGTGATTCGCTCGCCATTCCGATACAGGTTTCCAACGTCAATTCCGGACGAATGAGACGAATGGCAAAAGCCGCATTGGCGATCACACAGTTTTTCTGCGCTTCGGTAGCCTGATTCAATAAAACCCGGTCGAAAATGGCTGATGCGGCATCGAGAGTAGCTCCTCCCGACAACTGTTCGCAACGGTTAGCGGGCAAACCGCATTCATCGATCCGATAGAGCTTCTCCTCATCAGTAGTGGCTACTTTAAAATCGGAGGTCAAAGAGATCTCATCGTATCCGTCGAGACTATGAACGACCGCATAACGAGTCTCTCCCCGCTGATAGACGTAGTTGTAAAGCCTCATCATCGGCAGGTTATAAACCCCCAGCAATTGATAAGCCGGTAAAGCCGGGTTCACCAACGGCCCCAATAGGTTGAAAAACGAGCGGATACCCAAGGCTTTACGAACATCGGCTACATGCTTCAGCGCATCGTTGAATAAAGGAGCATGCATATACATCACGCCACTTTGTTCCAGGCTCTTCATCAGACGGTCGTTATCGGCAGTGAAGCATACACCGTGGTGAGCCAACACGTTGCTGGCGCCGCTTATCGAACTGGCGCCGGAATTACCGTGTTTGGCGACATGAAAACCGGCTCCCGCCACGACGAAACAGGCGCAAGTGGATATATTGAACGTATTCTTCCCGTCTCCCCCCGTCCCCACGATGTCGATGGGACGGTAACCGCGGGTATCGACCGAAACTTTACGATCAAGAAGCGAGTCACGAAAGCCCAGCAATTCGTCGATGCTGATGTTGCGCATCCGGTAGGTCGTGATCAGAGAAGCGATCTGGGCATCGTTAAGGTCCCCTTTGCCGATCGCATCCATCAGCTGGCGCGCGTCGGGACGCGATAGAGTCTGATGTTCGAATAATCCCGTTAATAGTTCTTTCATTCCTTCAGTGGTTTAAAAAGTTCAGTAAAATCTGTTTCCCATGCGGTGTCAGAATGGATTCCGGATGGAACTGAACGCCGCGTACGTCATACTCTTTATGACGCAAAGCCTGAATCTCGCCCTCCTCGTCGAATGCGAGTATTTCCAGTTGATCCGGAAAATCGGTTTTCTCCACTACCCACGAATGATACCGACCGACCGGAAGATGAGTCGGCAATCCTTCGAACAGATAATCATCGGCAATGATCCGGATCTCAGACTGTATTCCGTGAAAAACTTCCGTCAAATTTTTCAATCGGGCGCCGTATACCTCGCCGATGGCCTGTTCGCCCAGACATACGCCCAGAATGCTA
>CAMTOW010000056.1 GCA_947074245.1 uncultured Bacteroidales bacterium
CTACTCCTGAAGTGCTTCCTGCAGAACGTTGGAGCGATTTGGAGCGTCTCAATCGGTGTTCTTCCCATCGTCGTATCGACGGGCGATCAAGTATGGGCAAATCGATGCCGCCAATGAGATTTTACGCACCGAAGTGTTGAGCAAACTGCAGCAACAGAGCGGTTCGTTGATGGTAGTGACTTATCCGGACGCATTGGCCGAAAAGGTAGTTAAAGGGGAAACCCTGGAAAAACAAACCTTGAGCATTCGGGTGAATGAAAAGATCGATTCGACCTTCGTCGCTTCCGTCTTACACGAATATGGATTCGAGCGAGTGGACTATGTCTATGAACCGGGGCAATATTCGGTACGCGGAAGTATCCTCGACGTATTCTCTTTTTCGAATGAACTCCCCTATCGTATTGACTTTTTCGGGGATGAAGTGGAATCGATACGAACCTTTGAAGTAGATACGCAATTGTCGATTGAAAAGACAACAGAAATCCATATCGTATCAAATCTATCGAAGGATGAAAATCAAGGAATCTCCTTGTTGGAGTTCATCACACCGGATGCGATCTTGGGTATTAAAGATATTCGCTGGGTCGCAGATCGGGTACAAAGCATCACGGAAGAAGAGATTTCCGAACAGTTGCTGATTTCGGAAGAAGGAGATCTGGAGATCAAGAGCAAACTGATTGATCCGAAGACATTCAGAAAGAGCCTGGTGCAGTTTGACCGGATTGAGTTCGGGCCTAAAAGTTACAGCGAATCACCTGCAAAAATTGAATTCCATACCTCGTTGCAACCGAGTTATCACAAAAACTTCGAACTGGTGAGCAAATCATTCGGGGAATTCATTGAGAAGGGATATCAGATCTATATCCTCAGCGACAGCGAAAAACAGATTGAGCGCATCCGAAACATCTTCGAAGATCGAGGAGACAAAATCGGCTTCACTCCTGTTTTGAAAACGATTCATGAGGGATTTACGGACGATGATATGAAATGCTGTTATTTTACGGATCATCAATTATTCGACCGATACCATAAATATAATCTCAAAAGCGACCGTGCCCGTTCGGGTAAAATCGCATTGTCGCTGAAAGAGCTAAACCAATTTGAAGTAGGCGATTACATCGTGCATATCGACCATGGAGTCGGTAAGTTCGGCGGATTGATCCGCACACCGCATAACGGAAAAATGCAAGAGGTCGTCAAACTAATCTATCAGAATGACGATATCTTATTCGTAAGCATCCATGCTTTGCACAAACTCGCCAAATATCGCGGCAAAGAGGGCCAACCGCCTCGCGTCAACAAACTGGGTACGGGAGCTTGGGAAAAAATGAAGAATAAGACCAAGAGCAAGATGAAAGACATCGCGCGAGATCTTATTCTATTGTATGCCAAGCGAAAAGATGACAAAGGATTCTCTTTTTCGCCCGACTCTTATTTGCAGCAAGAACTTGAAGCTTCATTTATTTATGAAGACACACCGGACCAGCTAACGACAACAATCGACGTCAAAAAAGACATGGAGCGGGAACGCCCTATGGACCGACTGATTTGTGGCGACGTAGGATTCGGAAAAACAGAAATCGCCATTCGTGCGGCTTTCAAGGCCGTGACCGACGGAAAACAGGTAGCGGTATTGGTACCAACAACCGTTTTGGCCTATCAACATTTCAAAACCTTCGCGGAACGACTGAAAGAACTGCCCGTGAAAGTAGATTATCTAACACGAGCCCGAAAACCTTCGGAGGTAAAAGCACTTCTGAAATCGATGGCAGAGGGAGGAACGGACATCGTAATCGGTACACATAAGTTGATCGGTAAAGACGTAAAATTCAAGGATCTGGGATTATTGATCATCGATGAAGAACAGAAATTTGGCGTAGCGGTGAAAGAGAAACTGAAACAGATGAAAACCAACGTGGATACGCTAACGATGACCGCGACTCCGATCCCGAGAACGCTCCAGTTCTCGCTGATGGGAGCCCGAGACCTGTCGGTGATCGCAACTCCTCCACCGAACCGATATCCGATTCAGACCGAAGTGCATCGTTTTGACGAAGACATCATTCGAGAAGCGATCAACTTTGAGATCAGCCGTAACGGACAGGTATTTTTCATCAATAACCGCGTACAGCAACTCGACGAACTGAAATCGCTTATCGAACGGCTCGTCCCCGACGCACGCGTGGCGACCGGACACGGACAGATGGATCCGGATACGCTCGAAAAACGGATCATCGACTTTTCGAACCATGAATATGACGTATTGATCGCGACAACGATCATCGAAGCGGGAATCGATATTCCGAATGCGAACACGATCATCATCAATAACGCTCAGAATTTCGGATTGAGCGAATTGCATCAGTTGCGTGGTCGCGTAGGACGAAGTAATAAAAAGGCATTCTGCTATCTGCTTGCCCCACCACTCCACTCATTGAGTACGGAAGCAAGAAGAAGACTTCAGGCAATCGAAAACTTCGCGGAATTGGGAAGCGGAATCCATATCGCCATGCAGGATCTGGACATACGCGGAGCGGGAAATCTGCTTGGAGGCGAACAGAGCGGATTTATCGCCGATCTGGGATATGAAACTTATCAAAAGATCTTGAAAGAAGCGGTAGATGAATTGAAGAACGACGAATTTTTCGACCTATATAATAATGAGGAAAACCAAGAGGAAGCGGGCAGCAAAACCTGGATCAACGATACGGTGATCGAATCGGATATGGAATTGCTTTTCCCTTCGGATTATATACCGAGTTCGTCGGAACGCATTGCCCTTTACAAAGAGTTGGACAACATGGAGCGGGAAACGGATATTCGAATGTTTATCTCCCGCCTGCGAGACCGATTCGGGCAGATCCCACAGGAGGGAATGGAATTGATCCGGATCGTTAGTCTGCGCAGACTGGGGCGTGAACTAGGGTTTGAAAAGATCAATCTGAAACAAGGAAAGATGTATCTGTATTTCATCAACGACGAACGTTCGCCTTATTTCCAGTCGGAACCGTTCGGTCAGGTATTGAACTATATGCAGCAACATCCGCGAATCTGCCAGTTGCGTGAAGTAAAAGGAAAACGCTCAATGGTGATCAATCACATCGACACAGTTGAGCAAGCCGTAACGATATTGAACGAAATGAAAACCGGAGCATCGGCATAACCGATCGTTCCGATTGAAACTAGTCCACTTTCCGTATCCAAAACAGATGCAGAAAGTGGATTTTTTCATAAAATCGCATCGCGTTAATTACCGGAAAACGTATTATTTAATTCGTCAGGCAGGAAATCAAAAACCATCAGGCAGAAAAAAGAAAAAAGTCAGGCAGGAAATTTGAAAAGTACAGGCAGAAAAACGGCTCTTAACCTACTGATTATCAACATGCATAAAAAACGGGATCTGAAGCATCAATTGAATTGATATTTCAGATCCCGTTTTTTTGTTTAAAATGAACTATCAGATAGAACTTTTACCATTGAAGATGATCTTACGCTGGAAGATGAAGGCGAAGAACGCAACGCCGAACGCCATAATCATATTGACAACAAATGGGAAAAGCTGATTGTGGTTGTGGAATATGATTTCAAAGAAATCGAGAATAAACGGACACGCTAATACACCTATATAATTGGTAGACATCGTGAAAGCCAAAGCAAAAATCGCTTTCTCGGGACGCGCCGCCAATGTGGTCTTATCATAAATCAACGGTTGAGCCATTCCGTATCCGAAACCTACCAAGAAAACGCCAACCGCAATCAAGAAGAAAACTTTGAATAGAATGATACAGAGCAATCCGAGACCAATGAGTATGAAACTCAAAAAGATCATATAATTATTCAGGACTCGTATGATCGGATTGATAAAGAAACCCGGCAACATGATGGCCACAAAGAAAATCGAGATCAACGTACCCGTATAAGAGCTATCGAGGTTGTAGTGCTGAATAACGAAAGGGAGATTGTATGAAATAATGATCGCAATATAGGTAGCAAAGAAATAAACTACGTTGATTCCGAAAAGCATCCCTTTATTAATTGATTCATTGGGCTTAACATAAGGAGAAGGCTTATCCGCGGTCTGCGTTTTCGACAGATCATTGATATTGGTTGCTTCTGCTCCTTCTTTAGATAGATATTTGGTTCGCAAGAAATTGGTCAAAATCAATGCAAAAACCGGGATGAAATATACGATAAAGGGATAATGCCAATTTTTATCGGCTAACCATCCGGCAAAAAACGTAGCCAAAACCAAAGAGAGATTCGTTATGGCAGAACTCAACCCCAATTGCTTGGTACGATATTTGCCCACAAAAAATTCTGCAATCAAACCGGTGGAAAGAGGGATGATCATACCCGCACCGACACCCAGCAAACAGCTGATAAGGATCAAAGCGGTCATCGTAGTGGCAAAGAAATAAAGTATTCCGCTAACGAGGAATATCACCAACCCGATAAACAGAAGTAATAGTTTGTTTTTACTTTCACTAAGCTTACCCGAAAGAAGCACAAAAGGAATGATCAACAAGGAGGGTAAGGAGGTTAGCATCTGGATTTCCAAATCGGACGTGTGGGGAAAAATCTTATCCAGATCTCCCAAAATAGGCGAAACCGCCAACCCAGGCAAAGAGGTGACCGCAGAAATCGACCATATACCTAAAAGGGTCAGTAGAGGTATCGTGCCTTTACCAGTATTAATTTTCATAATTAATATCTTATATAATATGTTATTACTATCTTTTTGTAAAACAGCATTTCTTTATTATTGTTGACAAGATTAGAAATTATTAAATATTTAGAAGTTGCACTTACAACCTTATTATTCGAAGATGAAAAACTCTTTCCGAAAAAAGCTTCTTCCACACAGCTAACACCCTAGTTATCAAAACACATTCTTCATAACAGATCTTTATACATCCAGAATACATCACGTATCATCCAGCTAAAAAACAAATCGTTAAATATCTGATATACTACTACTTAAATGGATTTCAAAATTACAATTTCATTATAATTTTATTTACACAACCTTTTTAAACATAAAAAACCTTATTGGTTATTTTTTTAAAATAATAATTATCAAATCTGACGAACCATTTCAATGAAGGTACTGTTATAGGGGTATAACTTTTATCCAATTTAAATAGGAATATTACTTATGGCAACAAAACAATCGGGAGACCAAATCTGGAAAGATAATGGTCAGATCAAAGAAGATGCTCCAAGATGGGCAACGTATCGTCAGAGAATGAATGAAGAGTTTCCATCACCATTCCGAGGCAAAACCGATCCATTAGCACAAAACATGATGAAAGCTGTTTCAATGATCGACGCATTGAAACCTGAAGAAGGGGGTCCGGCTTATTTAGGTCAGAACTCAGCTCTTAGTTACACCTACCCGGAAATCAAGAATAAAGAGATCAATTTCAAATCTCAATCTTTGGATGAAGTAATCGCCGATACGGTGAAACTATTCGAAGGTATGCCGAATGTATCCAGTCCGCTTACGATGTCGAACGTATGGCCACAGCCGAACGTAGCAAGTATCATCGCTTCTACCCTGCCGCTGATCTATATGCCGAACATCATCGAAGGGGAATATGCATGGAACGTACATAAAGCCGAACTTGAAAGCGCGGGTATGATCGCCAATCTATTCGGATGGGCTCCAACCAAAGCAGGTTGCGTTTACACATACGGCGGTAGCGGTTGCTGGTTCTACGCATTGAAATACGCATTGACAAGAGTATTGCCGAATTCACGCGACAAAGGTATCCGTACGGACGGTAAGGTGATCGTTTCATCTCAGGCTCACTATTGCCGCATGAACGCTACCGACTGGACTGGTTTGGGTATGGACAACATCGTAGTGATTCCGACCGATCCGGAAACCAATAAAATGGACTTGAACTGTCTGGAAGCCAAATTGAAAGAGTTGCGCGATCAGAAAATTCCGGTGATCGAGGTGGTATGTACTATGGGTACAACAGACGCCAGCGTATTCGATCCGATCGGAAAAGTAAGAGATCTACTTGACAAGTATCCGAATCCGGAAGGATATGGTAAAGCATTGCTTTACGCAGACTCGGTAGCAGGATGGTCTTGGAAATGTTTCGATCAATATGACTTCGACGCAAATCCAATGGAATTCTCTAACGATATCAAAGATATCCTTAAGAAAAACCTGAAAGAGATCAAAGATATCCATTACGCAGACGCGGTAGGTATCGACTTCCATAAATTCGGCTTCGCACCTTATACGAGCAGTTGTTTCGTTTACAAAGATTCAGCAGAATTCGAATCAATCATGCGCCGAGGCAGTTACGCATATCTACAAGAAGTAACTCCATACAATCCGATGTATTATACATTGGAGGTATCTCGTAGCGGTGCCGGTTCGCTTGCAGGATGGGCAACTATGAAATATTTCGGTATTGAAGGATTCCAGGCTGTATTGGGAGGTATCCTAGAGGTACGTTGCTATATGGACTCGTTGGTAAACGAACAACCGGAAATGGTGATGGCAGACCCGAACAATACCGGTTTCATCACTCTATTCCGCGTATATCCGAAAGGTGTAGACGCAAAAGCTCAATTCGACAAAGAACTGAACAACGCATCGCATCGTGACGAACTGATTCGCTATAATAATTTCACGGAAGCCATTGGTGAAAAATTATTTGACTGGTATATCTCCGGTAAAAAAATCAACGGAAAATTCACTCCGCATATGGCATACAGCACCGGTTTCAGAACCGCATCTTGGAATGAACAAGGTAAAGACGCCGAAGGTTATGTATATGCTCTGAAAACTTATCCGATGAACGTATTCGTAACTCCTGAAGTTATGAAGCATACGATCGACTGTGTGCTTGCAGCACGCGATGAAGTTGAAAAAGAACTATCCTAATTTATAAAAAACTTATTTCCTAAACCTTAATTTCATTTATTATGAGTACTAAAAATTATGCTCCGATTGTACAGGAGTTGATGGATTTGATCGCAAAAAACGGTTGGCAAAGCAAATTTGAAGAAGCTTTCAAAAAAGCGAAATCATATAATATCGTAGAGATGGAAAACATGAAAACTCTCGATGATTATTTTGATTGGGTGAATGCACAGCTAAAATGGATTCCTACTGAAACTGAAGATGGTAGAGCCGCTTACAGACATGTATGTCAATTCTACTTCGTACTAGACCAGAGCCCGGTATTGGAACTTCAGAATAAAGTAACTCCACATGACAAAATGCAACCGTTGACTCCACTATCCGACTGGATGGTACGTTACGTAAAAGAACTCGGAGCATGGCTTGACACACCGGAATCACTTACTCCTGAATCTGAAAAATCATTCTATGACACTCCAGTTTATAACATGGATGAATATGATCGTCCACGCGGAGGTTGGAAAACATTCAATGAACTGTTCGCTCGTCGCGTAAAACCGGGATATCGTCCGATCGCAGCACAAACAGATCCGACCATCATCGTATCGCCTGCCGACTCGGTATTTGACGGACAATGGGAAATCAGAGCTAACTCGCATGTTAACATCAAAGGTATCGATTGGAAAATCGAAGAACTTCTTGAAGGAAGCCCATACAAAGATCGTTTCAAAGGCGGTATCTGGTGTCATGCATTCCTAAATACAACTGACTATCACCGTGAACACGCTCCGGTAGCGGGTAAAGTGGTAGAAGCACGTAACATCCCAGGATGCGTTTACCTACAGGTAGTACCTCAGGATCTGCCATGTCAGGAAGGCAAGAAAACTCTTGCTATGAAACGTACATTCGATGCTCCAGACGATCCGGGTTATCAATTCATGCAAGCACGCGGTTTGGTGATTATCGAATCTGAAATCGGTTTGGTAGCCGTATTACCAATGGGTATGGCTCAGGTATCATCGGTAGTAATTACTTGTGAAGAGGGACAAACTCTTCAGAAAGGTGATGAGATCTCATACTTCCAATTTGGCGGTTCAGACATCGTGATGGTATTCGAACGCGCAAGCAACGTATGTATACTTGCACAACAGGGTGTTCACCACTGTGTAGGTAGAGCTATTGCAAAAGCATATCCGATGAACAAATAAACGGATGCACCTGAAATAAAACAACAAACCGGATTGTTAAGTTATCCGTGGCCTACGGGCTACGGATAGCCGGTCCGGTTCGTTTTTTAAAATAAGCATTTAGTATCTAACTAACTAAATTTTAACTATATGGCAACAGAAACAACTCCCGGAAAACCCGATGTAGCAGCAACTAAGGGTACTCCTGGAAAACCTGAAGCTCCTTCGAAAGATGGTGGAAAAGCGTCGATTTCGATGATAGCAATGACCATCATGATCATCACAACGATCGTGAGTCTACGTGGTCTTGCATCTCAAGCCGAATTCGGAATCTCCTCTATTTTCTACTACATTTTTGCTGCGTTGGTATTTCTAATTCCATTCTCTTTGGTCGTGGCGGAACTTTCTTCCACGTTTACAAAAAGCGGCGGTTTGTTCCGCTGGGTATCAGAAGGATTAGGAGTACGATGGGGATGGGCTGCTATGTATCTTGAATGGCAGACTATCGTAATCTGGTTCCCATCCGTATTGATGTTTGCCAGTGTTTCTTTGGCTTATATTTTCTGGCCGGAAGCATTTGATGCAAAACTAGCAAGTAATAAGATTTACAGCATCATCGTCTTGTTGGCTGTATATTGGCTTGCAACGCTGAATACGTTCCGCGGAATGAAATCAGCGAATAAATTAAGTACTTTGGGTGGATTCTTCGGTACAATCATACCGGGTGCCATTCTGATTATTTTAGGTGTAGTATATCTGTGTATCGGTAAACCAATACAACTTACTCCGGGACAACACTTCTTCCCAGACTTTTCTTCTTTGAATACAATCGTATTAGCAGCATCCATCTTCTTGTTTTATGGCGGTATGGAAATGCAGGGGGTTCATATTCAGAATATGAAAAATCCGGCGAAAGAGTTTCCAAAAGCAATTTTCCTTGCTACAATCGCAATTTTGATCCTCTTCATCTGTGCTACGTTAGCTATCGCATTCGTTGTGCCACAGAAAGACATCAACTTATTACAGACTTTGTTTGTAGCTTATAAAGACCTATGGGCAAC
>CAMTOW010000057.1 GCA_947074245.1 uncultured Bacteroidales bacterium
GGTATTGCGAAAAAAGAAATAAAACGCTGAAACGATATATTATAATAATGGCTACCTCATTTATTTGAGGTAGCCATTGTTGTTTTATAGAGTGAATTTCAGGATCTTTCCACTATGTGAATCTAACCGTAGGTTTGTTGGTTTATCGGGGTGCAGACTTATATTCTCTATATGCTGAATGCGCTGAACGTACGGTAGCTTCCTTCATCGATACCATCGTAATGAGACGTTGCAACGGCAAAGCTCAATGAAGGATAAGCCCCTTCGTTTACGATCGAACGGATACTGAATGAGATTCTGTATGCGGAGTTCAACGGAAGATCATCACCAGTCATGAAGAACAATGTCGTATTCGGCAATGAATAAGAACAAGCCTCTCCACGGAAATCGTCTGCAGTCGTATTTTTTCCTTTTATACAAAACAGGTTACCCAATTCGCCACCCGGTACGATCGAACAAGAACTGAAGAAATTATCAAAAACCTCTTGCTCAGCAGCCGGCAATTCGCCGTAAAATTTTCCTGCGGTAACGATATCTCCCTCCGGATAATGCGACATCGTAATTGCACCCTCTTTTCCGTCAGCAGCACGGTATGGGAACGAGATGTTCCAGTCTGTTTTACATGTTTCTTTAATGAAAAGCTGTTCGGCCGAACCAAGTTGCATCTGACTGAATTTCCAGTTTTTCGGAGTCATGTCCTGCGCATTCATACTGATAGCCGACAACAATAATGCAGAATTAAAAAGTAAAGATCTTTTTTTCATGATACGTGTTTTTATAGTTTTATAAATGGTTAATCGTTGTGTTTGTCATTTGTGTTTTCTCTGTGGCAAATATATCCGGGGGCACCCGAAGCGATGTATGATATCGTACATCTTTTTTCCAAATCCGTATATCAAACTGAATACCAATATCTTCCGTACGTTTTCAAACATTATCCGTACGATAAGATACCTTTTGCGCCTATTCCGTGTTCTGAATTCATATCGACACAAAAAAGCCGGATCTACCTTTCGGTAAATCCGGCTGAAATCTTTGAATCCGCCTCAACAAACCTCTTCCATCTTCCGATAAGCGGAAGGAGAATATCCGGTAACGGTTTTGAACGAAGTGCTGAAGTAGCGTTGGTTATTGAATCCGGTCCTCTCCGAGATCTCCTGAATGCTCAGTGTCGTTTCCCGCAATAAAAGAGACGCCTTATCGATCCTAAACTTATTGATATAATCATTTACACTCATGCCCGTCAGATTCTTCACTTTGGTATAAAGAGAAGTTCGGCTGTAACCCATTTCCTTCAATACGAAAGCGACATCCAGTTCGGGTGTGCTCAAATTCTCCACAATGGTCTTATTGAGTTTCAGCAAGAACGTTTCGTCGGTATTGCTGAAGGTGCTCTCTTCGGGCGAAACACGAAGAATATTGTTTCGATAACGCGATTTGATCTGTTCTCGGCTTCTCAACAAATTGCTTACGATCGTCTTAAGCAGATCCAGATCAAACGGTTTCGCCAGATAAGCGTCAGCTCCGGTCTTATAACCGGACGCGATACTGTCTGCGTCGCCCCGTGCCGTCAGTAGAATGATCGGGATATGGCTTGTTTCCAAATCTCCCTTCAACCGCTGGCATAACTCAAAGCCACCCATGACCGGCATCATCACGTCACTCAGGATCAGATCCGGTTCGTTTTCTTTCACGATCCGCAAAGCATCTCGCCCATCCTTTGCGGTCAAAACCTTTTTAAAGTCATTCTCTAAAGATTCTTTCAAAAACGATCGCAGTTCGGGAGCATCCTCTACGATCAGCAGCGTATATTCTTTCAGATCCGCCCAATGGCAGACCGTATCGGCTACGTTTCCAAAATCAATGTCTCTCATCCGGTCGGAAGCAGAAGACGGATCTTCGCCTACGATCGTTTCAAATTCAGAAGCATTGATCGGTATTTCGCAATAGAAAGTCGCTCCGCCATTCTCATTGGCAAACGCGCCCATCGTTCCCTTATGCAGTTCAACCAAAACCTTACACATCGACAGTCCGATACCGCTACCCTGCCGGTCGTGGTCGCTCTGATAGTAACGGGTAAAGAGTTTGTCTACGTCCACGTTTCCAAGTCCGATGCCATTGTCAGCCACTTCGATTCGGACCAGATCTCCCTTCCGCTGTGTTCGAAGAGCGATCTCTCCCCCTTCGTTACTGAACTTCAATGCGTTCATCAAGAGATTGGTAATTACGATTTTCAATTTCGATGCGTCGAAATCCACTTTGTTTATCGCGGGATCCATGTCCTGGATGAAATCAATCCGCTTTGCCCGAAACTCTTCTTCGAAATCGACCGATATTTCGCGAATCCATTTATTCATATCCACACCTGCCATCCGAATCTCTTCGGGATTCACCTCAGCCTTGTGCACATCCAATACCATATTGACGATCGATTGCATGTGAAACACCTGTTTATAAATCGAGTGGAGTCGGGTCGATACGTCATCCGAGAATTCATGTTCACGCAGCAAACGTTGCAGCGGAGCATACACCAGCGTTAACGGAGTGCGAAGCTCATGGCTGATATTGATCAGGAAACGTACTTTCTCTTCGAACATATGTTTCTCATGCTCCTGCTTTTCAAACTGAAAACGGGTTTCCTTACGGCGGAGCACGAACCAAACGAAACCGATCATAAGTCCCACGATCGATAGGAAGAAAAGAGTCCGCACCCACCATAACTTCCACCAAGGCGGTACGATTTGAAGTCTCAGCAAAAGAGTCGGTTCGCTCCAGCCTCCGTCGAGAGTGCTGCACGAAGCTTTTATCTCATAACGCCCGGGAGGCAGATAATTAAGCGACAAAGTATTATCCAGCGATTCGATCACCTGATCATCCTTTCCGCTGATATTGAATCGAAACAGTCGTTTCCGAAAACGATCCGATTCGCAAGCCATCACTTTCAATAAGAACGAACTGTAATCCCACGGTAATTTCAACTGATTCTTTTCATAGATCTTGTCGTTGACATCCACTCCGTTGAGAGTAACGTCGAGAACGGCTACCTGAGGTACTTCGGCTTTCTGAAAAGAAATATTTCGGTCGATCCGCAACATCCCCATATTTCCGCCAATATAGATATCGCCCTTCTGTGCGATACAAGAGGAGTTGGGTATATATTCGTTGGGTAATACGCCGTCAGATTCTCCCAATACGGCCAGTTTCCCTTCGTTGATCTGATAACAGAACAGCAATCCCTGAGCCCCGATCCACAAACGATCCTGCCGGTCGATGGTCAAAGAGCTTACATCCCGGAAATAAACGTTCTCAATCACTTGTTCATGAGCATAAATCGGATCGTAACAGACCAATCCGTGGTTGGTTCCGATCCAGAAGTGCCCTTTCTGGTCGCGACATACGTCATTGATCGTGATATGCGGTTGCGCCGTATAGATCGGAGTAAGCGTAAACGTCTTATTATTCAGCTCGAAGATATCTCCCGCGCCCGATAAGAATGATCGGTAAGGCGTTTCGTAAATCACCTTTAGCGTATTGACCGAGTGTTCCGTTTCGGATGGAGCATTGAGCGCGACCGGGTTGAATCGGTGTTCGTCGATATCGTATATGAACAGGCTGTCGGCAGACAAATAGATCTGCGAGGAAGAGAGCTTCATCACGTTGATCGAACTTCCCCGTTCGTTAACGATCCGCTCCCGATCCTTATCTCGAAAAATAAATTTTCGTTTTCGGGAAGTCGTCTTATCAAACAGAAACAAGCCTTTTCCATATTCGGAAATCAAAAGTTCCCGGTCGGAATATTCGGTTATAGAAACCACTTTCTCTTTCGAATCGTCCGCATAATGGCGAAATGAATTGGTTTTCGGGTCCAATCGGTTCAAACCTCCACCGTCGGTTCCGATCCAGAGTATCCCGTCGCGATCTTCATAAACCGACAAGACGGTAGCTTCACTCAATCCATAGGTACTATGCAGGGGAGATTCCTTATAAGTCTTCATCGACACCTCATGGATACCGATCAATCCGCCACGCACAAGCCCCGCCCACATGTTGTTATAACGATCCAGATGCAGGCAGTAAACCGAATTGCCCGGCAGGGAATTGTAACTGGCGGATTCCTTACCCGGTATCGTAAATCCGCGCTGATCCGGTTCGAGAATACAAATTCCCCCTCCGTCAGTAGCCAACCAGATCTTCCGGTCTTTTTCGGCGATATTCAAGATGATATCATTCGATAAATCTGAGTTCCCGGTAGTGAACATCTCTTTGAAACGACCTTCTTGATCAAAACACCAGAGTCCTTTCCCATAGGGTGAAAACCAGAGATTTCCATTTTCGTCCACATGATAAGCCGAAATATCCTTTCCCGCATATCCTTCAAACGATTCGATCCGGCCCGATTCCGAATCATAGATCCAGATACCGCGCCAACGCGTCCCGGTCACCCATTTCCCGGCACTCCAGGAACGGATGAATATGATGTTGCCGGAGAAGTCCTCGTTCGGATTCTCAAAAGGCAGAAAATGGATTTCAGAAGTTGCGTAATAGTATCGGAAAAGCCGATCGCTCCCGAATACGACTCCCCCTTCCACCAACATGCAGGTTTGCGCGAAAAGAGATGATCCGGCATAACTCATCGGGGTGAAACAATCGTGTTTCCGATCATACAGAGCCAGTCCGCGCCCCGTACTGATCCATAAGTTCTGCAACGAATCTTCTTTCAAAAATAAAATTCGGTTATCGGGCAAAGAAGTACTATCCGGCGTGTTCAGGTAGGTGCGTATCTCATTTTCATGATAGCGGTTCAAACCCGATTTCGTGCCGATCCATACGTATCCTTTATAATCGTCTTCGATACAATGAACGAACGATTGAGACAAACCCTGCTGAATGGATATTTGTTTGAAGTAATAATTGGTAGCCGCCATGCCTGTTTCCTGGAAAAAGAAAAATAAGCAGCAAAACAATAGCTTTAGCGATTGAGCGATAAGGTGATAAGAGTATTCCATAGATAAAAGGCATAATGCAACAAATATATAAATGTTTTTTACAAAAACGATCAATAAATCTATATCCGTTTACTCAAAGCGATTTTATATTAAAATATTTTCATAAGCAACCTATTCCTACCAAAAAAGCACTTTATCACCTGCTACGCGTTCTTTGATATCGAGCGATCCTATTGCGACCGAATATTCGCTTCGATCAGTCCGTTACCGGTTCTATGTAGTTTTTCACTTCCAGATTACGTATTTCACTTTTGAAATCTCCCGTTTTTTGAAGCGGAAAAATAAAAGTAGGGATGTATTCGAGCGAATCTTTCCCACCGTTATAGTAAGTAAGCGTACGATCCAGACGATCGACCAGGCGATCATCGGCAAATAGCGATACCGAACCTTTATCCCCTTCGATCCGCAAGCGGGCATTACGACCGTCGCGTACGCTGTAACGGAACGTATCGAGATAACCGTCACGCATAAAACCGAGAAATCCGTTTACCGGATCCGAAAGGAAGAATGTCCCGTCGGGGGAAGAGAACAAGGCGGTTCCCGCCTCCTCGTTGCGTCCGTTCAGATCGAACGATACGGTATAGTCGTAGCCGATTGCCTGAATGCCCGTCGTCGATTGCGGCAACAGTTCGGCGGCTTCATAAATCACCGTGTTCGGTGCTCCTACGCGCGCAAGACGATTCACGCCCGGCGCTTCCGATAAGGCCTGACGCTTCTTGTCGAACGATTCGTAAGGTTCGCTGACGTTCGCTCCGGTCCACATCTTGGCGGAAAGCGTATGCAGCGCCGGCATGAACCGATGATGGATATCCGCCGTAGTGACTCCGTTTCCGGCATGATCGTTCCACACGGCAAACATCCCCCCCTCAATAGCTGCCAGCGATTTCTTATCCCGGTTTTTCAGGATATTTTCCGGCAGCCAGGTTTCATACAATCGTTTCGTATCCAGATAATCCTGATAATAACTTGCTCCCGGCACGATATAAATATCATGATCGTTGACAGAGATCAATTGATATCCCTGACGGACCATTTCATCCGGATCGGCGAAATAAGTAGACCACGCACCCATCAACACATTGTCCGACTTAACCGGAGTGTCGCCGGCCGCATGACTGAGCGAACCCCATACGACCGCTTGCTTGCCATATTGCTCCACATAACGGATGTAATAATCGGTGAAGTAGCGGAACTTCTCGACCACCTCTTTCTTGGCATTCGAGTATTCGTCCGTTCCGATATGAACCCGTTTTCCGACGAATACCGGATCTTCTCCGGTCAGATATTCATCCAATAGCGCATCGACAAACTCATACGTCTTCGGATTGAAGATATCCAGATGGTCCATCCCATACTCTTCGCTCCCTATTTCGGGCATATATTGCGTAAATGCCAGGGCATGCGCAGGCACGTCCACTTCGGGAATGATCTCCACTCCGTATTTTAAAGCCTCTTTCTGAAACTCACGAAATTCGTCTTTGGTATAATATCCGTCAAAAGCCTCCAGTCCCGGATAGGTGTCGCTCTCCAGGCGGAAAGCGGCATAGGTCTTGTCCCAGTTCTCTCCATAATATTGCTTGAACGCATTATCGTTGAGATGCACCTGCAACGTGTTCATTTTATAATAAGACATCACCTTTACCAGATCTCGCAGATAATCCATCGGAATGTATTTACGCCCGCAATCGAGCATAAAACCGCGTATCCGGTAGTCGGGATAATCGATGATTTCTCCACAAGGCAACGCGTGAGCGGCATCTTGTTCGGCGATCTGAAGCAACGTGCGGCTAGCCTGATATACACCTTCGGTAGTAGGCGCTTCCAGACGAGCCTCTCCGGATGTGATGTTCATCCGATACCCTTCGTTACCGAGCCGTCCGTTTTTTCGGAGCGACAGAACGATATCACCCGAAGCCGGTTTTCCGGTTCCGACGGTCAGAGCCTTGCCCGTCACGCTTTTCAGATCCTGAGCGAGCTGATTTGCGATTTCACGCAAACGCCCGTCCGTACCTACACAAACGATTCGTGTCGACGGTGTGATCTCGAAAAGGCCTTCATTGCCTTTCCATTCTTTCAATTCGGGGATTACAAACGGTTTTTCGTTTTTTTCTGCGGACGCAGACGCATACGTTGCGAGAAGCGACAGAAGCAACATACTTCTGCGGAGTGTATTCTTCATAAGAAAAAGGTGTGTGGATAAGATAAATAAGATTAAGTGTTGCGAATATAACCGATTTCAGACAGCATCGCAATAAAAGGTGTAAAATCACACACTTTTTCTACAATCGACTAAAAAGAAAGGAGGACATTCCCGCGTCAAAGCCGGAATGTCCTCCTCTAATTCTATTTCGAATCCTAAAGTCAGGATTATTTTTTCGTCAAACGTTTACGTTCGTTTTCGTCCAAAATGATCTTACGCATACGCAAGTTGTTCGGAGTTACTTCCAGATACTCGTCTTCCTTGATGTATTCAAGCGCTTCTTCCAATGAGAATACGATTGGCGGAATCAATTTCGCTTTATCGTCCGCACCCGAAGCACGCATGTTGGTAAGTTTCTTCGATTTGGTTACGTTCACGACAAGGTCGCCTTCTTTGGCATGCTCGCCCACAACCTGTCCTGCGTAAACATCTTCCTGCGGGAAGATGAAGAAACGTCCGCGGTCTTGCAGTTTGTCGATCGCATAAGCGAAAGCCGTACCACCTTCCATCGCGATGATCGCACCGTTCTGACGTTTTTCGATCGCACCTTTCCACGGTTGATATTCCAGGAAGCGGTGTGCCATGATCGCCTCACCTGCCGAAGCGGTCAATACGTTGTTACGCAATCCGATGATACCGCGTGAAGGAATTATGAATTCCATGTGAACACGGTCGCCCTGTGCGTCCATCATCATCAGGTCTCCCTTACGACGAGTCACCATATCGATCATTTTGCTCGAGTATTCTTCCGGACAGTTGATGGTCATCGCTTCAACCGGCTCGCATTTCACGCCGTCGATCTCTTTGATGATTACCTGTGGCTGACCTACCTGAAGCTCATAACCTTCGCGACGCATCGTTTCGATCAATACAGACAAGTGAAGTACACCGCGACCGAATACGGTCCAAACGTCCGAGTCGATCGATTTCTGTACGCGAAGCGCCAAGTTACGGTCCAATTCTTTCTCAAGACGGTCGTTGATATGACGTGAAGTCACGAATTTACCGTCTTTCCCGAAGAACGGAGAGTCGTTGATCGTAAACGTCATCGACATAGTCGGTTCGTCGATCGCGATACGTTCCATCGGTTCCGGATTCACAGCGTCGGTAATCGAGTCACCGATTTCAAAGCCATCCACACCTACTACGGCACAGATATCGCCCGAACCTACCTCGGTAGCGCGAGCTTTCCCCATTCCTTCGAAAACGTGTAGTTCTTTGATACGGCATTTCTGCATCGTATCGTCTTTTTTACAAAGCATCACGTCCATTCCTTCTTTCAACGTTCCGCGGTGTACACGGCCGATCGCGATACGACCTACGTATGAAGAGAAGTCAAGCGATGTAATCAACATCTGAGGATCTCCCTCGATGAATTCGGGAGCAGGGATATATTCGACGATCGCATCCAAAAGCGGAGTGATCGAGTCGGTCGGAGTTTTCCAGTCGCTGCCCATCCATCCGTTTTTCGCCGAACCGTAAACGGTATGGAAGTCCAACTGATCTTCCGTAGCGTCTAGGTTGAACATCAGGTCGAATACCATTTCCTGTACCTCTTCCGGGCGACAGTTCGGTTTATCCACCTTATTGATCACGACGATCGGTTTAAGACCCAGCTGAATGGCTTTCTGCAAAACGAAACGAGTCTGAGGCATCGGACCTTCGAAAGCGTCGACAAGAAGAAGACATCCGTCAGCCATATTCAATACACGCTCCACTTCACCGCCGAAGTCGGCGTGTCCGGGAGTATCGATGATATTGATCTTATAATCTTTATAACGGATCGAAACGTTCTTAGACAGGATCGTAATCCCGCGTTCGCGTTCAAGATCGTTATTATCAAGGATTAGTTCACCGGCTTCCTGATTCTCACGAAATAAATGTCCGGCCAAAAGCATTTTGTCAACC
>CAMTOW010000058.1 GCA_947074245.1 uncultured Bacteroidales bacterium
TTCTCCGGAGTGCCTGGAGTTCAGACGTGTGCTCTTCCGATCTTGCTGCCAACGAAGGCAGAATGAATTTTCTCATGGGGTGAGTAATATTTGAAATTAAGAATTGATGCGATGAATTGCTGCAAATATAGCATAAAAAAACCCTGCAGACCATATTGGTTTGCAGGGTTTGTATTCATTTTGAAAGGAATTACAGTTGTGGACCTTCTCCGAAGTTTGGAGCTCCCATGTCTGACCATACGCGTTCTTTGTTCAATACACTAGCCGGCTGTGTGCCGTGTGTGAAGTTCTGATCTGCGTACGCTTTGATGTAGATGTTATACATCAAATCGGTTGGGTTTGGTGTTCCGACGTCGAAACGACGAGGGATATCTGTGTTCGATACCACTTCCATCCAAGGAATCAATGAGCTTCCTTTTACCGGTACTCCCGAACGACGCACCTGAACGAACTGGTCGATTGGCTGCATCATGAAGTGGATGTACTGCTGAAGGTAAACTTTTTCAAGATCTAGCGCTTTATTACCTGTCAACTGATAATCGTCGTTGTCCATCATTGTTGCGATTTCTCCCGGCATCAGTTTGATTGGTAGCTCATGCTCGTCTTTAACGCGATCCTCATCATAGTAAGGGATTTTGTTAAGACCTGCCAGGCGGTCGTATTCTGCTGGAGAAAGTTCTACCGCTTTGTTGTAATAGCTTTCTGCCGACTGTGGAAGATTAGCTCCCATTAGGCTCAACTCTGCAAGATACAGATTCACCTCTGCTGTCGACATTGCCATACCATACCAAGGCACATCTTCGATATCTTCCAATACCGCACCACCCGGTTTAGTAGGGTAAGTGAAATCGATCTGTCCGCGTACCATCTCTTCCTGGAAAGTTGAGTATGGAGTGTATGTTTTTTCGTTCTCGTTAAGAGATACGCGCCATAATACGCTTGAGAAGTAGTTATTATCTCCTCCGTTGTATTCCGGATTTACGTTTGCAAGTGGTTCGGTTGGAATACCGTAGTAGCGTACCCATGGTTCGCCTAGACCTTTCCATCCTACGAATTGTTTAACGCCGTTCTCGTTTGTAGTATAGTCTACGTTATCTAGGATATACTGAGGGATACGACAGTTCTGACCAAGTGCCTCTGCATCGAAGAATGCCTGAATCACTTCCGAGTTGAACGAGTTTTTCGTTGCGAAGAAACGGATACGTGGGTCACGGTTCTTCAACATGAAGTCTACTACGTTTTTGTTCGGAGCACCCATCGTTACGCGATCGTTAAAGTGGAAGTTGTTGCTTCCGCGATTGTATACGTAGTTGTCGGTAGTTCCGTTCATAACGCCTGCCGGATGGTTTGCTACTTCTTCTGCGATCTGAAGTGCTCTTGTCTTATCCTGTGACAAAAGACGAACTGCGATTTTCAAACGCATGGAGTTCGCGAATTTTGCCCATCTTGCGATGTTTCCGTTATAGACGATATCCTGGTTTCCTAGGCGGATCTGATTTGGAAGATCTGAGGCAAGTACGTCTGCCGCCTCTTTCAATTCGTCCAACCATAGGTTATATAGATCTTCTTGTGAGTCGAATTTCGGAGTCAAAGTGCCTCCGTAACGTCCAAGACAAGCCTCTGTATATGGAGTAGCTCCGTACATATCGGTGTCGTGAAGACCAAGCAATACCACAAGTGGTTTCAACATCATCTGGATGTTCTTGTAGTTCGATGCTTCATCTACGCTCATCAATGACAATGTGTAATCGATCTCACGGATGATTTTCAATACGTCAAGGTATTGAGTTCCGATACCCCCGTTTGCTGTCATCTCCGTAAAGTTCGAGTTATATCCGCTTGACGGAACGAACGACTGAGAGAACATGGCGCAATATTTTCCTGAATAGAACCATACAAGATAATCTGCCGGTTCGAAATCAAGCTGAGCTGTTGTGAACAGATATGGAATTTCGGCTTTGTTGATAATCGATGGATCGGTATTGATACCCGCTAGATCATCTTTACAACTGGTTACACCCAATAGCATAGAAGCTAGTACGGATGCAGATATGATTGATTTGAATTTCATTGTTTATACGTGTTGTTCGTTGATAATTTTAATCGTCGGATTCTTGATTAGAATCCGACATTGATTGTAAACATATAACTTGCAGTGTATGGGCTGTATGAACGAAGACGGAATTCCGTAGCTTGTGTACCACGTACTGATTCCGGATTTTCGTTATTCGGCAAGCTGTTCAACAGATAACCGAGGTTACGTCCCGTTGCAGTCAAAGCAAGGTTCTTAGCACCGATTTTTGAAGCGATGTTAGAAGGAACACGATAGGTCAAAGAAATTTCGCGAAGCGCGATATAGTTTAGTTTGTGGAACCAGTCGTCAGTTACGACACCCTGTCCCCAGCTGTTACGACGGAATGCCCATGATCCAATGTGAGCCGGCTCCAGGATACCCTGGTCAACACACTGCTGGTATGTCATACCACCTACCATAACTTCCGATCCGTTCACTGCGGTTACTTTCGTACCCTCTGCGAAGATACCCTGAGGGATATATCCGTCTGAGTAAGTGATACCTTTCGAATCTGCGTATTGGCTGGTCCAAGTAAGGCCGTCACGATAGTTCAATGATGTTCCTGTATATCCGTATGCCAAACCGTAGCGGCTGTTGAATGATGCAACATAACCACCGAAACGCATATCGAATGCAGCGCGTAGGCTGAAGCTCTTATAAGATAGTCCTGCTGCGAACGATCCAAGGAAGTCCGGATTTACAGAACCGATTTTTTCTACTTTGTTCGCACGCTGAGCGTATGGTGTACGCGTGTAATCATGCCAAGCAAGTACCTCTAGACCGGTTTCTTTGTCAATCATCGGTTTCGAGTCCGACATAAGGATACCATATTCTCCACCTACTTGAGCCACACTACCGATACGGTAGTTACCGTATGCAGCGTCACCCGTTAGAGTGATGTAGTTCGCTACGTTTTCATGAAGCGATACGATCTTACTCTGATTTTTTGTATAAGTGAAGTCCAATGACAATTCCCAGTCTTTGTTTCTCCAAGGAATCGTGTTCAATGCGATTTCGACACCCTGGTTCTGGATATTACCCGCGTTGATCAACTGAGTTTTCAACCCCGAATAGTTAGGAACCGAGATCTCCATGATCTGATCTTTCGTGTTCTCGCGATAATATGTCGCGTCCACGTTGATACGGTTGTTTAGGAATCTCCAGTCGATACCGATCTCCCAAGCGTTCTTACGCTCTGGTTTCAAGTCTGTACTTTTGATCGTATTCTCCAATGCCAGGTTGTAAATGAAGTTGTCCCCGAATTGAGTCGAACCGAGTTTATATCCTGTATTGATGTAATAAGGGTCTGTATCGTTACCTACCTGTGCCCATGATCCGCGAAGTTTTGCGAATGAGATCCAAGTTGGCATCTGGAACGTTTCGCTTAGAATCCATGATCCTGAGATCGATGGGTAGAAATACGAATAGTTTCCTGTTGCGTTGCTGTAAACAAGTGAAGAAGACCAGTCGTTACGTCCGGTAACATCCAGATATAACTGATTTCTCCAGCTTGCACCTGCCTGGAACGCTGCCGAGTACATACGTTTTGTTCCTGTGATGGCAGCTTTATATTTTACCTGATTTTTACTGTTTCCGATGAAGAACTGTCCCGGAACGATCAAACCACCGTCAGTTTCAACGGCTACCGATTGGATCGACTGATCGAAGAATTCTCCACGTACGAAACCGTGAACTTCAAAGTCATCGTTGATGCGTTTGTTTACGGTAAAGTTCGCGTTCAAGTTAGCCTGACGTTTGTCATAGTTTCCGATGCTGTAGTAACCACCTTCGTTTTTGTAACCTGTTCCGAGTTCTTTCGATTCGTCACGTCTGAAGTAGTAGTTGTAGTTTGCCTCTGCGCGGAAGCTTAACCAGTCAAGGATATCAACGTTCAAGTTCAATGTCGGACGAACCATTGTTTCCTTACGGACATAGTCGTTCTCATAGATTCCGAACCATACGTTTTTACCGGGAACGTATGCGTACTCGTCTCCGTAGTTAGAAGATGCAAGACCACCGTGGATACCGGCGTATTTTCTCTTTAGGGAGTTCGGGTCATACATATTGTTGAACGTACCGTCTGCGAAACGCTCACCAAGGTTTGGAGTCGCGTTTTTAGGAGTTGAGTTTACGAACGACATGCTCGCCTCCAAGTTTACGCGGCTTGAGATCTGATGAGATGCTTTCGCGAAGAAGGAGATTCTGTCGAATGTATTTCTTTCAACGGTTCCGTTTGCTTTTTTGTAAGATAGGGAAGTATAGAATGTTGTTTTCTCATTACCTCCGGTTACAGACACGTTCGTGTTTGAGTTGAATCCCAAACGATACATGTCTTTGTAGTTGTTTTTGTAGGGTGAGTACGAGCGGTTTGTGCGATCGTAGTATTCCATCTCGATAGAGCTGTCAAATGGAAGTCCCCATCCGTAGCTACCCATTGATGTTGGTGCGATAGCAGTTGGTTTTCCCTGAGCGTTATACATCAACGACGGTCTCCAACGGTCACCCGAATCCAATCCGTAATCAACGTATCCCGGGAACATACCTGCTCCGTATTTTGTTTGTAGGTCTGGTGTGTTATAAACGTGGTCAAGACCGAAAGTCTGAGTTACGTTTACACCGAATCCTGAGTTTTTCTTTCCGCTTTTTGTGGTGATAACGATTGCCCCGTTCAAACCGCGTGATCCGTAAAGTGCTGTCGCTGCAGCTCCTTTTAGTACCGATACCGATTCGAAATCATCCGGGTTAAGGTTTTTAAGCTCATTACCGTAGTCGTTCGGACGTGCGTCAAAGTCCGCGTCTCCTGAATCTGACGTAGAGTTGTCTAATATTACACCGTCTACAACATAGATAGGCTGGTTGTTTCCGCTTAGAGTAGATGCACCGCGAATCTGGATTTTTGAAGATCCGAACATACCGCCGTCTGATCCTGAGATCTCAAGACCTGCTACTTTTCCTTGTAGAGCTGCTACCGGGTTGATTGTGTTCGCGCCCTGTAGGTCATCACCTTTCAATTCCGTAACGGCATAACCCAACGCTTTTGTTTCACGTTTTAGTCCTAGCGCTGTTACGACAACCTCATCTAATTTCTGAACATCTTCGGATAGTTCTACATTCAGAACTTTCTGACCTGTATAGACGATCTCTTTCGGCAAATATCCGACATAAGAGAATACAAGGACATCTCCGTTATTCACATCTAGAGAGTAGTTTCCGTCCATGTCGGTCATGGTTCCGTTTGTAGTGCCTTTGACTACGACAGAAGCTCCGATAACGGGTCCGAAATTGTCTGACACTATACCGCTGATCTTCGACTCCTGCTCAGCAGAGGCTTCGATCATGTTCTGTCCGTTTCCGCCTGCAGCTAGCATTTCTGTGGTCGGATACAAGGCAGTAGCAAACAAAAGTGCGCTTACTGATTTGTTTAATTTAGACATAAGTTAATTTAAGATTGAGTTGGAAATTTATAATATACACAAGTCTGATTCGCTGCTGATCGATTTTCGATTGAACCGAGGCATAACGTGATTACGTCTTAGATGAGTGTTGAAAGTCTTCAGATGTATCGGTTTAGGGATATGTTCTGAGTTTAACTTAGACATTTCGGTTAGTTCTCTCTTAAGGTTCGGTCTGGTTTCAGCTTTAAATGCAGCATGCAAATGAATTGTCAGTTTAGCAAAATGTTTTATGTTGTTATTTCGTTAAATCACAATGTGAATTGAAGAAAATGAAAAAGCGATTAATCAAATAAGATAGATTGCAAACAAAATGTTCTTAGAAACGAGAGGATTGATTAAAGCGTAGCATAAAATATTTTACTCATTGTCACATAATGTTTTGTTGTTGTGGTGACAAATGTATGTTTTTGCAATCAAAAAAATAAAAATATAATCCCCTAAATTTGTGGAATTAACACTTTTAGGGGATTACAATTCGGTTACATGTCTAATATTTTTAAATATTTTGTTATAAAATACAAAATCATTCACATTTTAAGGATTTCCGGAGGCTTTAGCGATCAGAATCTGAGAGAGTTCTCGCATTCCGTCCGACGCTCCTTTCTGAATAGCGATGAATGTACGACCCGATGGGGCATGGACGGGTTTCGGATCGATTAGGTAAATTGGGGTCGATTGGGGTGCGTATTGAATCAAACCCGCTGCTGGATATACATTTAACGAGGTTCCGATAATCACCAATATGTCTGCTTCCGATACGATCTCGGCAGCCTTCTCAATCATCGGCACTCCTTCTCCGAAAAAGACGATATGTGGTCGTAATTGAGATCCGAATTCGCATAAATCGCCCAATTGTGTGTCCGGATTCAACTCATCTATTATATAGGTTGTTTCAGGGTGACTCGACGATCTTACCTTTGTCAGTTCCCCATGTAAATGGATCACATTTTTCGAACCGGCTCGCTCATGAAGATTATCTACGTTTTGAGTCACGATCGTTACCTGATAATATTGTTCTAGATCGGCCAGAATGCGATGCCCCTCGTTCGGCTCTGCCTTCTGTAACTCTCTGCGTCGCTGATTATAAAACTCCAGAACCAATTGTGGATTCTTTTGCCATGCTTCGGTTGTACATACATCTTCGATTCTGTGTTTTTCCCACAATCCGTCGCTGTCACGGAACGTGGATAATCCGCTTTCGACGCTCATTCCTGCTCCTGTCAGGATTACAAGTTTTGATTTCATACGTTTCGTTTTTACATATATTCAATTGCTCAATTAATTTTTAGTCGAAATTTTATTAAAAATATTTTATTATATTGTAGCAACGTATTAAAAATATATTACTTTTGTGCCATCTGCTTTTGACACATCTGCTGATAGAAGCGATATCAAAACAAAAATGGCCTCTTTTTTGTTATGGTATAATCAAACATTTAATACAAGTTATAATGGACAAAGTGAGTTATGCTCTAGGTTTGAGCATGGGAAATAATTTCATGGGTACCGGTATTAAGAATCTGAATGTAGATGAATTTGCCAAAGGTGTAAAAGCGGTTTATGATGGTTCAAAACCAGAAATGAGCATGGACGAGGCCAAACAGTTGGTGAACGATTATTTTCAGAAACTTCAGAATGAGATGCTTGATAACAATAAAAAAGCAGGAATCGCGTTTTTAGAAGAGTACGCTCAGCAACCCGATGTGATTGTGATGCCTAGCGGCTTGGAATATAAGGTTATTAAACAAGGAGAAGGTAAATTGCCTTCAGCTACAGATCGTGTTCGTGTACATTATACGGGACGTACGATTGATGGTAAAGTGTTCGATAGCTCTGAAGAAAGAGGTACACCGGCTGAATTCGGTGTGAATCAGGTAATTCCGGGTTGGGTTGAAGCATTACAGCTAATGCCTGAAGGTTCTCGCTGGCAGTTAGTGATTCCTTCTGATTTAGCATACGGCGAACATGGTGCCGGAGATGCGATCGCGCCAAACAGTACGTTGATTTTTGACGTGGAATTATTAAAAGTATTATAATAAATTGTTTAATATCAAATAAGCAAAGATGAAAAAAATCACAGTTTTGCCTTTATTGGCTGCAGGTGCTATTGCATTTTCTTTGACATCTTGCGGTGGTGGTGTGTCAAAACCATCTCTTAAAACAGATGTTGATAGTGTAAGCTACGCTATTGGTGTTAATACGGGTCTGAACTATAAACAAAATCTGGAAACTTTCCCGGGCGGAACAGCTAACGTAGACGATATGATCGCTGGTTTTGCTAACGCTTTGAAAGGGGATACTACAATGGACGCGCAGGAAGCTGTTGCGATTATTCAGAACTATTTCCAGAATGCTGAGAAAAAAGAAGCTGATAAAAATAAAGCCGAAGGTCAAGCTTTCCTTGAAAAAAATCAGAAAGCAAATGGTATCGTTACTACTGAAAGCGGATTGCAATATAAAGTAGAAACTCAGGGTGAAGGTCCTGTGCCAACTGCAAACGATGTTGTGAAAGTGAACTATACAGGAAAACTATTGGACGGAACAGTGTTCGATAGCTCTGTTGAGAGAGGTGAACCTGCTCAGTTTGGTGTAAGCCAGGTGATTCCGGGTTGGACGGAAGCTCTTCAGTTGATGCCTGTTGGCTCTAAATATACTCTTTATATTCCTTCTGATTTGGCTTATGGCGATCGCCAGGCTGGTCCGAAAATCAAACCGAATTCAACTCTTGTATTCGAAGTAGAATTGCTAGGTATAGAGCCTCAAGATAAAAAGTAGTCCCCAATGGCAGGGGTCGATTGTTTTTGTAAAAAGGAAAGTCTATCTGATTTTATCAGATAGACTTTTTCCGTTTATAGAGGTTCGAAACCCTTCGTACGATTGATTTTGAGATTAGCCGATTAAAGTTGATTGTAATCTGTTCTTCCTCCAATTATACTATTCCTGTTCTTTTAATAAGATCTGTTGGGTCCTGCTTCGGTCGTTCAATGGGTTTATAGAGTGATAGTATAGTATAGTATAGTATAGTATAGTATAGTATAGGATAGGATAGGATAGGATAGGATAGGATAGGATAGAATCACAATCGCGATCAACTTAATAAACTGGCTTTTTCAGTGATAGGATTGGATAGAATAGAATCACAATATATAGACTATCATGGAAATCTTTTTTTCATTCAATCCCGCCACTCTGAAATGATGTCTTAACACCATTCTTTCTGCATTGTCCAATCATTCATAGCTGATACTCGTTATTTATTTGTTTTAAGACGTATTAGACTCTTCAATCCAGTTTCTTCATTCGGTTGCTCTTTCTCTATAAGATCTAATCAGAACTCATATGAGTTGACTCCATTGAGCCTTCACCACACGCTTCAGGCGTTGCTGATCAATTAGCTTAAATTCATTTTTTTTCCGTCTCCGTCTCCGTCTCCGTCTCCGTCTTCGCCTTTGCTTTGCCTCCGCTTCTGTTCTCGTCTCTGTCTTCGCCTTTGTTTTCGTCTCTATCCTCGTCTCCGTCTTCGCCTTTGCTTTGCCTCCGCTTCTGTTCTCGTCTCTGTCTTCG